>NZ_CP154625.1:1235600-1544501 GCF_051148895.1 Terrisporobacter vanillatitrophus | reverse complement strand
TGAAAAATGTACTTCTTCTTGTGATAAAAGATATGTCTCTGTATTTTTATTTTTACATAAATCATCATATTTTAATCTGACTTCTTGTAATTTTTCTAAAGTTAACTCTTCTTGTGTAAATCTTTTTTGCATATTATTTCTCCTTTATTTTGTTTTTATTATTTCTATTTATATATAGGTATAAGTTATGATTTTGTAAACCTTAAGTTAATCATTAAAATAATTGCTTAAAAATTGTAATAAAAAATATTTAATAAAAGTATTCAAAATAAAACTTATTAATCTCAGTAAATTTAATACTATTCTTCAAATAATGCAAACTCAAGATAAATAGACGTATGATAAATTTATTCTTGAATACATACTTAAAATTATTTGATCCATTAGATTTTTAAAATCTGTGAAAAAACTTTAATCAATCGTGTAAACTCCCATACATTGTGATATACATATATAACTGGTTTATTAAATTAAATCATCATTAACAATTTACTTATGATTTACAAAACATTTAACTTGTTGGATTATATCTATTGAAATACAACTTTGATTGTTATAAAATAGGGAATATAATTGGAATTTTATGTAAATAAATTACTTCAAAAAATAACCCAAGCAAAATCTCTTAGATTTAAAAAAGAAAAAACTATAAATATATTGCAGAACAAAATGTTAACTTTAAAAAAGCATCACTTACAATACACTGGTAGTATGTTATCTATAATTATTTTTGTGTTCTTATTATATGTATAAACATTAAACTATAACAAAGGAGATAAGGTTATGGAATATGAATTCAAACTAACAGTTGAAGAGTATTCAACTGTTTTAAAGTTTATAACAGAGCTAGACGCGGGGAAAGTTTTTATTAAGAAACTACTAAATAAAATCGCCATTGGAGTATATGTATCAATAGGTATTACTATATTGATATTTCGCAGTTTTAGTCATTTTTTGAACTACAGTATGATAGGCGGAATAATGCTTGCTGCGTATTTCTTTTTTTCAACAACTAAACATCTTGATAAAAAACGAGTTAAATTAGTGAGAAAAGCTGTTAAAAAAAATCCAGATACACTAAGTATACAGTCTGTGAAAATAAATAAGGACGAAGTTTCATATTATTATAATCATGTATGTATTACAACTAAATTAGTTGATATATCTAGGTTAATAGAATACAATGACGTTTTAATGGCTGTGGGTTTTAATAATAATATAGTTGCTGTTATTCCTTGTTCTTGTTTTCAATCTGAACATGATAAGCAGTTATTAAAAAAACAACTGTATAATAAATAATTGCATATAAAAGTACACACTTTATTTTTACCAATTACCTTCTACATGAGAAGCACCAAGTTTCATTTGGGTATCAATATATGCATATGAGACTTGATCATAATCTTAATTTTTCACTGGCTATCAATGACGCATCTAAAATTTTTTCCTCAAATATGAGACTTTTTATTCTGTCATTGCCCCATGATTCTAATATCCAGTTTAAGAAACTTATTAGTATTTTCTCATGTTGCTTTACTCTAAATAGTTTTTGAAAGACTACATCGTTTTTAGGGCTTAATATACGCTCCTCCTGAAAATATTTGTCACAAGTATATCTAACATAGCCAAAATTTAAAAGACTTAGACCTCTTCTTTCATGGTCTAAGTCTTTTGAGTTTTTACTGTTATATAAGATTAATCTTCAAAATATCCTTGTTGGTATAATGGGAATTTTGAAATTAGGCTTCTTGCTTGAACTCTGCATTCGTTTAAAACTTCTTCATTGTCTATATTTTCTGCAACCTTTTCCATAATATCAGCTATCTCAGCTATTTCAGCATTACCAAAGCCTCTCTCTGATACTACTGTTAGTCCTATACGTACACCACTTGTAACAAATGGGCTTTCTGGGTCATCTGGAATAGTATTTTTGTTAACTGTTATACCTATTGATTCAAGCGCTTGATCAAACTGTTTCCCAGTTATTTTTTTAGCCCTCAAATCAACAAGTACTATATGGTTATCAGTACCACCACTAACTATTCTAAATCCTCTTTTTTCTAATTCTTTTGCCAAACATTTAGCATTGTCTAAAACCCTTTGCATTGTATCTATAAACTTTTGCTCTCTTACTCTTTTAAACATATTTGCTTTTGCAGCTATACCATTTATTTGTATAGAACCTAGTGTCCCTGGAAAAGTTGATCTATTCAATGCTTTTGCATATTTTTCTTTGCACATTACAAACCCACCTCTAGGACCACAAATTGTTTTAGAACAAGAAGATGTACAGAAATCTGCATAAGGTATAGGTGAAGGAATTACTCCTGCTCCTATAAGTCCTGATATATGAGCCATGTCTACCATTAGATATGCTCCTACTTTATCCGCTATTTCTCTCATTCTTTTGTAATCTATAAGTCTTGGATAAGCACTAGCTCCTGCTATTATCATTTTAGGCTTAAATGCTAATGCTTTAGCTTCAACTTCATCATAATTTATTGTTTCGCTTTCTAAATCTACACCATAATGTTCATAATTAAATATTTTACTTACAAAGTTTGCTGGTGAACCATGAGTTAAATGTCCACCATGATCTAACCTCATGGCAAGTATTTTGTCTCCTGGATCAAGTACAGCATTAAATACTGTATAGTTTGCAGTTGCTCCCGAATAAGCTTGAACATTTACATATTCACAACCAAAAGCTTCTTTAGCCCTTTTGATACATAAGTTTTCTACTTCATCTGCATGCTCTGAACCAGCTTGATATCTCTTACCTGGAAGACCTTCTTCTGTTTTATTTACAAATACACTTCCCGTAAGTTCTAATATTTCTGTTGGTGCAGAACTTTCTGATGCTATCATTTCTATATTATATTTTTGTCTTTCTAGTTCTTTTTCTACTATTGAATATAATTCTGGATCTGTTATTTTTGTAGTTTTTAACATATACTAATCCCCCTTAAATTTATCCCAATTTTATTTAACTTTATAAAAATTAATTATCTGCTATAAATGCAATATTAGGCTCACGTCCTATTGAATGTGTCATTCCAACACATTCTCTTTTAAATCCTAATAATAATGCTATTGGTAGTGCTAAAAAAATAGTTCCTAAGTTTCCAAGTTCTTGTAAAATAAGTGCTGGACCTGCTGATATAACACTTTCTATTGCTGCACCACTGTTCACTCCTACTTTCGCACAAAATACAGCGATTCCTATAACAACAATCTTATCTGATATATTACAATCTTCATTCGAGCCTATTATTTTAATGGGTTTTAATAAAGCTAATATTAGACAAATAATCATATTTTGGAGCTTTCATTCTTTAACATAAAATTAATAGCACTTTGAGCCAACACATTTGATCCTACTAACAAAGAGTCTGTGTCTGCCACAAATCTTGGGTTATGCCATTGATTAACATATCCTTTTTCCTTATTTCCCACACCTAGCCAATAGAAAAATCCTGGTTTATTTTCAGTAAATATGGAAAAATCTTCTCCACCAGTTGTTGGTACTGGGTCAAATATAGCCCCTTGTCCATATGTTTGCTTTACTGCTTCACACGCTAAGTCATACATCTCTTTTTCATTTATTACTGCAGGCAAATCATATCTATAAGTAACTTTACCTGTTGCGCCATATCCTTTCGCTATACCTTCTACTTTTTTGCTTAATATTTCCGGTATATTTTTTCTTATTTCTTTGTCAAAAGTTCTTACAGTACCACTCATATTAACATGTTCGCTTATTACATTGTTTGCTGTTCCACCATTTATAGTTCCAATGGAGACCACTACACAATCCATAGGACTTATATTTCTACTAACAATACTTTGTACCCCTTGAATCACTGCGCTTGTTGCAACAATAGGGTCGATAGTTCTTTGAGGAATACCTCCGTGTCCACCTTTACCATAAATATCTATCCAGATTGTATCAACAGCTGCCATTAGTCCACCTAGTTTTACACCTACTTTTCCTACTGGTACGTCTGGATGATTGTGAAGACCAAATATTGCATCTACATCATCCATCACACCTGCTTTAACAAGCATTTTTGCTCCAGCATTTTTTTCTTCAGCAATTTGAAATATAAATTTTATATTTCCATGTAGTTGATCTTTTAGCTCTGATAGAATCATGACTGCACCAGCTAAACATGTTGTATGAACATCATGACCACAAGCATGCATTACGCCATCTATCTTTGATTTATAATCTAAGTCAGTTTCTTCTACTATGGGAAGTGCATCAATATCTCCTCTTAGAGCAACGGTTGGTCCACTATGTTTCCCTCTTAATAAACCAACTACACCTGTTTCCATTCCCATGTCTAAAATTTCAATATCAAGTGATTTTAATAAATTTTCAATTTTCCTTGTAGTTCTAAATTCTTTAAAACTTAATTCAGGGTTCATATGCAAATCCTTAAAAAATTCTAAAAGCTTATCTTCATATTTTTGAGAAAAATCCCTCACATTAAGCATAAAATTCCTCCTTATAAGATTTCACATTTTGTTTCATTTTTTATATTTAAACACACCTTATATAAATATATTTCTATATGTAATTTAATTATAAATAATATCTAATAGCCATAATAGTACATTAAAATGACTTTAATTATGAGAATTTTCAATCAAATTAAAGATTATTTATAATCCCTTAAAATATAAAAAAGATATCTATTCAAATAACTTAAAAATTATTTAAATAGATATCTTTTTTTAAAATTTAAATTTCATAATTCTTTTGGGTCTACCAGAACCATCTAGAAATTGTTTGCCTACTATATCAATATAATTGCACTCTTCTAATTTGTTCAATATTCTACTCATTGATCTAATAGAAGTACCACAGTATTTAGATAGTTCACTTGTGGTAAAACAGTCTATTTTGTATTTATCCACCACATTATAAATTTTTAATACTTTATTTATACTTAAATTAGTTTTCGTTGCTATTTCTAATATTTTTTCGTCTATCTTCTCTTTGTTTTTTCTTTTAATATTATTGATAGGTCCTACACTAATACCATCTTCATATATTACATAGGCAGTGTTTTCATCATATTTTTTGATTTAATCATTGCTATATTAGAATTGTATTTGGCTTCACTTGCTGTTTTACCATAACCTATACCCACTGATACAATATGTAGTGATTTTTGCGAAATCCAGCCTAGTATACTTATTTCTTTGAAGTTATTTGTTTTTCTTTCAATAATTTCTTTTGTAGTAAAAAGCAAGTATGTATTAAAGCTAACTTCAACTATTGTAGCTTCAATATCTCTTGCAAATTCATATACTATATCACTTACCTTGTTTTTTTCTCTTATATAATAATACTCATTTTTACTTATCAGAGAGTATTCACTAGGCAAGTCTATTTCTATAAATATTGAAACAAGTTGACTATTTTTATTAACTTTAGCTATATATTTTAAATACAGTCTTTCAAAGGAATCCATTATTACACTTTCTGTAGGTATTGCCATGTAATTTTTGATATTCATATTTTTTAATTCATTATTAACTTTACTTAAGGCTGTAACAACACATACATTTTTATTTTCCTTTAAGTTCTTTTTATGAAATTCAAGTGCTTCTTCATTTAGATTCCTATAATTTTCTAAATTTAATTCATATAACTTTATATTTGTATCATTTAAATTTACTCCAACCATATCAAAAATTTGCTTCATGTTTGATTTTGAATATGTATCAATACTTAAATCTTTTATATTTTGTTTTGTTAAATAATAGCTTATTATACCTGCAAACATAATTCCATCGTATTTATTTTGTATTTTACTTAAAATATCTAATACTTCTATATAATCATTATAGATATATATTTTTAATTCTATAGAATCCATTTGAGTTCTAACAATAGGTTCAACTTTGCTTGCAATAGAATCAGGCGCTAATAATGCAATTTTCATAAACATCAATCCCCTCAAAATTAACATTTTATATTGATTTATAGCTTTTGCCGTATTATTTTGCCGATATATTGTATTAATTACATATTTTTTGTAAAATACCTCTATATATTATTAAATTTTTATTTTTTCTTGTTCACAAAATCCATCAATATATAATTAAAATTTCCTATTCACCATAAAAAGAGGTACTATAAATAATTTATAGTACCTCGTTTTATACCTCTGTAATTAATAAACTATTTTTTAGTTACTAATTGTAATTCTACAGGAATAAATTCATCAACACTTTGTCCATCTAATATTTTAATTGCAGTTTCTATTCCTAAAGATCCTATTAATTTTGGTTGTTGAGCTATAGTTGCAGCCATTGTACCTTCTTCAACAGCTTTTACAGCATCATCAGTAGCATCAAATCCTACTATTAATACGTCTTTCATTCCTGCATCTGCTAAAGCTTTTTGAGCTCCTAAAGCCATTTCATCATTTTGTGCAAATACAGCTTTTATATCTTTGTTACCTTGTAATATATTTTCCATTACAGATAATCCTTTTGTTCTATCAAAGTCAGCAGTTTGTTTAGATACAGTTTTTAAGTTACTTCCTTTTATTCCTTGAGCAAATCCTTCTCCTCTATCTCTAGCTGCAGAAGATCCTGCTATACCTTCAAGTTCTACTATGTTACCTTCTCCACCTAATTGCTCTACTATATACTCTCCTGCCATTTTTCCACCAGCTATATTATCTGATGCTATGTGAGTTGCAACTTTTCCACCATTTGCTGCTCTGTCTAAAGTTACAACTGGTATAGATGCATTGTTTGCTATTTGAACAGTTGCTGCAGCTGAATCAGAGTCAACTGTGTTTAATAATATCAAAGAAACACCTTTTGTGCTTATATCTTCCATATTTGATACTTCTTTTGCTGGGTCATTTTGAGAATCAAGTACTATTAATTCATATCCTAATTCTTTTGCTTTAGCCTCTGCACCTTCCTTTAAATCTACAAAGAATGGATTGTTTAAAGTAGATACTATTAAACCTATTTTCTTGCTATCTTTGCTACTATCCTTGTTGCCTTCTTTTGAAGCACATCCTGCTAATGCTCCTAATGATAAAGCTAGTACCATGAACATTGTAATAATTTTTTTCATTGTAACTTCCTCCTTTAGTTTAACGTCTTAATCATTTTTTCTATCTAAAAGAACAGCTATTAGTATAACTACTCCCTTAGCTATCATTTGGAAATATGATGATACATTTAATAAGTTAAGAGCATTACTTAATATACCTATTATTAAAGCACCTACTATTGTACCAACTATTTTACCTTTTCCACCAGTAAGACTTGTTCCTCCAAGTACTACTGCTGCTATTGCATCTAATTCATATCCACTACCTGCATTTGGTTGAGCTGAGAATAATCTTGCTGTTATTATAATCCCTGCAATTGCTGATAAAAGACCACTAACTGTATAAACAAACATTTTAACTTTATCTGTATTTATTCCAGATAATTTAGTTGATTCCTCATTTCCACCAAGAGCATAAGTGTATCTACCTATTTTAGTTTGATGTAGTACATAATAACATACTAAAAATATTGCTATCATTATTAAAACTGGATTTGGTATTCCAAATAAAGTTCCTCCACCGATATTACTAAAAGATAAAGCCCCTGCACTACTTCCAAATGATATGGGCTTTCCATCTGTAAATACTAATGTAGCTCCTCTAAGTATTGTCATTGTTGCTAGTGTTGCTATAAATGGTTGTAATTTACCTTTACTTATTATAACTCCATTTAAAAACCCTATACCTGCTCCAAATGTTAATGATAAAAGTACTACCACAAACATATTTTGACCTGATGCCAAAAGACTTGCTGCCATAGCACCACTAAATCCAAGTATAGATCCAACAGATAAATCTATTCCACCTGTTAATATAACGAAGGTCATACCTGCTGCTATAACTGCATTTATAGAAGTTTGTCTAAGCACATTCAAAATATTTGAAACTGTAAAAAATGAAGGACTAAGAACAGCTACTACAGCTATTAACGATATTAATCCTACTAGTGTTTTATATTTTATAAGTAATTCCTTAAAATCTAAATTTTTCTTTTCATCTGCTACTTTGCTCATACTGTTCACTCCCTTTTATGCTTCTTTTGTGCCTACTGCACTTTTTAGTATTATTTCTTGAGTTGCTTCTTCTCTATCAAATTCTCCACTTAATTTTCCTTCACTAAGGACTAATATTCTATCGCTCATACCTAATATCTCAGGCATTTCAGAAGATATCATAATAACTGATTTACCTTCTTTTTTAAATTCATTTATCAAGTCATATATTTCTTTTTTAGCGCCTACATCTACTCCTCTTGTAGGTTCATCAAGAATTAATAACTTAGGATTAGTTAGAAGAGCTTTTCCTATGGCCACTTTTTGTTGATTCCCACCACTTAAGTTTTTAATAATTTGATTTTCACTAGGAGTTTTTATATTCATCTTTTGAATATAGTCTTTAACTACTTCTAATTCTTTACTTTTACTAATAGAAATTCCTGATGATATATTATTTAATGATGATATACTCATATTTTCCTTAACAGATAATCCTAAAATTAGCCCATCACCTTTTCTATCCTCAGATACATAAGCTATCCCATTTTTAAGACCATCCTTACAAGATTTATTTTCTATCTTTTTACCATCTATATAAATTTCTCCACTATCTTTTTTGAAATATCCATATATAGTTTTAGCAAGCTCAGTTCTACCTGCTCCCATAAGACCTGCTATTCCTACTATCTCTCCGCTTTTTACATTAAAAGATATATCATGAACATACTCATTATTAAGGTTTTTAACTTCTAAAACCACATCTTTTATATTTACTTTTTGTTTTGGAAATTGGTCAGTTAACTTTCTTCCAACCATCATTTCTATCATAGTATCTTCATCTATATTGCAAACATTTTCCTGACCTACATATTTTCCATCTCTTAAAACAGTTATATAGTCACATATTTGGAATATTTCTTTTAGCCTATGAGATATATAAACTATAGATTTACCTTCATTTTTAAGTTCATTTATAACATTAAATAAACTTTCTGCTTCTTTATCTGTTAAAGCATCTGTTGGCTCGTCCATTATTATTATTTTAGCGTTTAAAGATAATGCTTTTGCTATTTCAACCATTTGCTGTTGACCTATACTTAACTTTCCTACTAATTCTTTAGAACTTGTAGTAATATTTAACTTTTCAAGTAATTCATCTGAATCTTTAAAAAGCTTGTTCCAGTTTATTTTACCAAAAGCTCCTTTTGGCTCTCTTCCTAAGAATATATTTTCACCTATAGTAAGGTCGTGTATTAAATTTAACTCTTGGTGAATTATTGCTATACCTTTTTCTTGAGCATCTTTAGGATCTTTTATATCTTCTAAATTACCTTTATAGTAGATTTCCCCACCATTTTTTTTGTATACTCCACTTAGTATTTTCATAAGTGTAGATTTACCTGCACCATTTTCTCCCATAAGCCCCATAACTTTACCTTCATAAAGCTCTAAGTTTACACCGTCTAGTGCCTTAACTCCTGGGAATTCTTTAATTATACCTTTCATTTGTAATATAGGTTGCTGCATAATGTTCACTCCCTCTAAAATACTACACCCGATTTTAATATTACATTTGCATATGGAGTATATTCTCCAGTTCTAACTATTGCCTTAGATGACTTAGTTAAATTTTTAAATTCTTCATGAGGAACTGTAGTTATTTTTATATTTTCAAATCTTTTAATTATTTCTTTATATAAATCATTACTAATTTCTATTATTTCAGATGCTAATATTATTTCTTCTACTTGTAGTTCTTCTAGTACACTATCTAATGTATCTAAAAAAGTTGGTAACCCTCTTTTAAGAGCTAGATCTATTCTTTGAACTTCACTAGGTATTGGAAGTCCACTATCACATATTGTTATGCTCTCAGTATGACCCATCTTAGATATTACATAAGATATTTCACTATTTATTAAATTTGATTTCTTCATCTTTTGTTACCTCCTAAAATTTAAAACGTCTTGTATTGTTGGTAAAGAGGTCTGTGCTCCTTCTTTCATAACACATAGGGCTCCTACTTTTGATGCAAAATCCATAGCTTCTTCCATGTCTTTATCTTGTGATAAAGCTACTGATAACGCTCCTGTATAGCTATCTCCTGCTGCAGTTGTATCTATTGCATCTACTTTATATGATTCTTTAAACTTCACATTATCTTTGTCTATATAAAGGCTACCCTTAGATCCTAGTGTAACTATAAGTTGCTTTACACCTTTTTGTATCATAACTTGCGCAGCTTTTATAATATCCTCTTCATTTTCTATCTTCACTCCACTTAATATTTCAAGTTCTGTTTCATTAGGAGTTAATAAATCTACATTTTTGATTATATCCTCATCTAACTTAACAGCTGGAGCAGGATTTAATATTGTATATTTATCTAATTGTTTAGATTCTTGTAATGCATATTTTATAGTATCTAAAGGTGTTTCAAGTTGAACTACCACTATATCACTTTGTTTTATGCTATCTATACATTTATCTATATCTTCTCTTAAAACTCTAAAATTCGCACCTGGCGCTACTACTATAGAATTTTCAGCATTTTTATCAACGGTTATCATTGCAACACCTGATGAACAATTTTCTATTTGTATATAATCAGTTTTTACATTATTGGCTTTAAGTGCATTTATTAAAGTTTGACCAAATCCGTCATTTCCAACTTTACCTATCATAGATACATCACCACCAAGTTTAGCTATTGCTACTGCTTGGTTAGCACCTTTTCCTCCTGGAACTTCCTTGAAGTTTCCTCCTATTAAAGTTTGACCTTTCTTTGGCATTTCATCTACATTTACTACTAAGTCCATATTAAGGCTACCTATAACGCAAATCTTTTTCATATATGACTCTCCTTTATATTTTAGCTTAACAATTTTTTTCTTTAGATTGTGTTGAATTTCTTATTATAAGTTGAGGTTTAAATGTTACTGTACCAACTGGTTCAATATCATTATTTTTTAAATAGTTTATAAGTAATTCACTAGCCTTTTGACCCATTTCATAAGCTGGCTGTCTTACTGTTGTAAGTGAAGGATGTATTAACTTTGAAGTTTGTATATCATCAAATCCTACAACACTTATATCTTGTGGTACATTTATCCCTCTTTCTGTTAGTGCTTGTATAACTCCAATTGCAATTAAATCATTTGCACAACATATAGCACTGTGATTTATTACATCTATATTTTTAATAAATTCATAAGCCCACTCATAGGTATACTTACCTTCAACTATGTCACATTCATCATGTTGTATATTATTTTTTTCTAATGCTCTTATATATCCATTTAATCTTTCTTTACTTATTTCATTTTTTAAAGGTCCACTAAGATAAAGTATTTTTGTGTGACCTTGATTTATAAGATACTTAGTAGATTCATATGTTCCATTTTTATTGTCTACTATTACTAATCCTTTAGCATTTAATATATCTATATTTTTATCTACTAAAACCATGGGTATTTGTAGATTATTGTATCTATTATCTTTTTTACTAGTATTTGATGACGGTGCAAAGATTATTCCATCTACCATTTTTTCTACAAGCATTGCAATACATTCAGCTTCTCTTTCATAATCTTCATCTGTACTGCAAAATATTATATTGTATCCTTCCTTACGAGCATAATCCTCTGCTCCTCTTGATATATCTGTGAAAAAAGGATTTCGTATGTCAGGTATTAAAAGCCCTATTGTTTTAGTTCTTTTAGTTACTAACCCTTGGGCAAGTTTATTTGGAACATAATTTTGTTCTTTAATAATCCTTAAAATCTTATCTTTAGTAGCTTTACTTATACTATCATCTTTATTATTTATAACCTTTGAAACAGTTGTTTTTGATACTCCTGCTAACTCAGCTATATCCTTTATTGTTACTCCCAAAACTATCTCTCCTCTCATAAGGTAACCGGTTTAGGAAACCGATTTACTTTACCGGTTACCTAAATATTATCATGCACAAAAAAATAATGCAAGTATTTTAATAAACGTTTTCTTGACTTTTTTTTAACAAACAAAAACTCCCTTTGCTTGTTTGCTTGAGCACAACATAAAGGAGCATCTAGTTTACGCTAAATGCTCCTTTAATCTTTATAAATTAGTTTTTATCACGTAGATCTGTTATTGATGTATCTACACTTAACATTGCAACTTTATCTGTGTCTAAATTATCAGGAATACTATCAACACTAGAAGTGTTCTTAACTGAATCTTCTCCCAAGTTTTTGATTCCATAGTAAAACCATACGCCTGTTAATAAGGCAGCTAATAAGTCTGCAAATGGCGCTGCATATAGTAATCCTTTAATACCCCAGAATTTAGGAAATATAATAATTGCTGGAATAAGAAAGATTAACTGTCTTGTAAGAGTTAAAAACATAGCTGATTTAGATTTACCAATAGCCTGAAAGAAGTTTGACGAAATAATCTGAAAGCCAATAATAGGTAAGAATAAAAACCAAGATAATAATGCATAACTTCCAAACTCTAATAATTTCGGATCATTAGTGAAAAAAGAAATCATCTGATGTGAAAATAATCTAGTTACAATAAAACCTACAATTACGATAATAGTAGCAGCTACTATAGCAAGTTTTACTGCAGTTTTAACTCTATTATAGTTTTTTGCTCCAAAGTTAAAACTTATTATAGGCTGAGCACCTTGATTTATACCTACAATAGGCATTAGAAGAATAGTCTGTAGGCTGTTTATTATTCCCATACCGGATACAGCTATATCTCCTCCGTAAATAAATAGGCTTTTATTAAGTATTACATTTAAAAGACTACTAGCAAGTTGTAGTAGAAATCCAGGAAGGCCTAAAGAAGTTATGCTAATTATGATATTATATTTTAACTTCATATATTTAAGTTTAAGCTTGTTTCTACTGCGGTTACCTATAAAGTACATTACTACCCAGGTAGTTGTAACTAACTGAGCCAATATAGTAGCAAGAGCTGCTCCAGTCATACCCATTCTAAAAACATAAATAAATAAAGGATCTAGTAATACATTTATGCCTGCACCTAAAAACATAGTTATCATTGCTATTTTAGGATTACCATCAGCACGTATAAAATTGTTTAGTCCCATACTTACCACTTGAAAAATTGATCCAAAAAAAATCACTCTCATATATTCTATAGCATAAGGTAGTACCACCTTACTTGCACCAAACAATGATAATAAAGGTTCTAAAAAAATATTACCTAAAATCATAAATATAAAGCCTGAAATAATAAGTATTACAAAAGCATTTCCAAGAATGTTTTCAGCTTCTTCTAGTTTGTTTTCTCCTAATTTTATTGAAAATAATGTTGCACCACCTATACCAAATAAAATCCCAATTGACATAAGCACTATCATAATAGGAAAGCCTATAGTGATTCCCGCCAAACCATAGGATCCTAAATCACTACTATTTCCAATGAAGATTCTATCTACAATATTATATAATGCATTCACTGTCATACCTACAATAGCAGGCACAGAAAACTTTATTAGAAGTTTTGATATCTTTTCTTTCCCTAATGGATTTACATATTCCATGTCACAACCCCTCCTTGCCACAACTATTTAAATTTGTTGGATGCTATTTCAATTGATTTTTTTTATTTTTCTCCCTTTTATTAAAAACTATTACTTTATTTGCCATTGTATTGAGAGTATGAATTACAAAATCCACTTGTTCTTCACTCATATCTTCAGATAAAATTTCTGTCCAATATTTAAGTTTATCCATTATTATTGGCTGTATTTTTTTGCCTTTTTCAGTCAATCTTATATTGTATGACCTTTTATCCTCTAAGCTCTTTTCTCTAATTACATATTCTTTTTGCTCTAAACTTTTTATTACTCTTGTAGTTAATGCCTCATCAACGCATAAAATATCAGATAAGTATTTTTGGCTAACACCCTCATTAGTAGCTAGATTGACTAAATAAGGGTATTCCGATGAATTTAAATCATAGGGCTTCAACTGATTATTTATATAAATTTGAAATTGTCTATGAATTACAGAAATCCATCTTCCAATACTTCTGCTTTCTTTATTTTCCAACCATATTCACCACCTTATATACTGTTGCAATATACTTGATATATCAACTATATTATAATCATAAGTACTTGACTTGTCAAGTATTGTAATATAATGCTTAGCCTATCTATGTTTTTATTGTAAACAAAATGTAAAAAGATACTCATTAAAACTTCTCCAATTCTATTAATTATTATTTGATTATATACAAAAATACCCTATAGCGCAGACCTTTTTATTAATTGTCTACTCTATAGGGTACATTTTATTATTAATATCTTTTGATTCCCTTTATTCATCCAATTCTTTTGATAACTTTTCAAGTGCTTGATTTTCAACTCTGTATACTGTCCAATCATCCATTGGAATTGCACCCATCTTCTTATAAAATTTTATAGATGATTCATTCCAATCAAGACACCACCAATCTAATCGTCCACAATCTCGTTCTATAGCAATACGTGCTAATGCTGAAAATAAAGATTTTCCAAGTCCTAATCCACGCATTTGTGGCTGTACATATAAATCTTCAAGATACAAATTAGCTTTACCTAAAAATGTAGAGAAATTGTGGAAAAATAAAGCAAATCCAACAGGTTCTCCATTATATTCTCCTATTATTACTTCTGCTTGTTTTTTTATAAATAAAGAATTATACAAAACCTCTTCTGTGGCAATGACTTCGCTTAATAAGTTTTCATAGACTGCTAATTCCTTAATAAACATAAGAATTAGCTTAGTATCTTTTTCAGTTGCAAACCTTATTTCAAAATCTGGTATTTTCGTTTTTAAATACATTATTATATACTGCACCACCTTTACATATAACTATTGTTCACCAAATCGGATCTATAGATTGGAATTTATTAGGCTAATCTAATAATAAAATCGTTAACTATCGACATTCTAAATCATTAACTTTTTTCTCTAAAGTACTAATTCTTTTATTTAGTAATGCTCTATTTTCTTTATATTTTTTTATAAGTCTATAGATAGCAATTGGAATTAAAATCCATAATATAGTATTTATAATTTGAAACAGTAATTGCCACGAAATACTTATCATTTTCTTTCCCCCTTCAAAATATTATTTGTACATTTCATTATTTTTAAGTTTATATTTATTTGTCTATATTTTCCAATAACTTACTAGAATAATTATAACACAAGCCAATGGTCCTTTCATTTCATTAGCTTGTGTTATAAAATTCTTTTAATTTGGGTTCTTAATAGATACTCTTCACCACTATATATCCATTCGTATTCCATTATTCCTAAGTCACTGTTTTTTGCATAAAAAAAGGCATTGCCTAGCTTTAGGTAATACCTTTTTCTTATAAGAATTAATTTGACTTTTTATCTAATATATCTTTAACTTGTTCATTAGTTAATTCTACACCTTTAGCAATCTGCTCTATTGATAAGCCAAGACTATCTAACCTTAATACAGTATCTATTTTTTCCTTTTTTATACCTTCTTTTCGTCCCTCTTCTCTAGAACCTTCTAACCTATCATTTTCATCTCGTATTGCTTTATCTCTAATTTCTGCCAATTGAACTAGTTCTTTATCACCACTTATTTGATAAAGTATATCCATAGCTTCCTTTATCTCATTATCTTCTTTTTTCAATAGATCCATCTCCTTTCCTTCTGGATTTATCAAGAAGGTTAACCATTTATGTAATTTATCACAATAATCTTTTTCTGTTTCATTAAATTTAGGTAATTCAATAAAATGAATTTCCAAAATGTCACTTAATATTTTTTTAGTTGTGTCTTCATAAAAATGAAAACAGCTTTTAAAACTTTCATTATCTATACAATTAAAATCCACTATATTTATAGTAATTGTTTTGTTCAAATCCTTATAATTATCGCCTTTTACTAACTGTTTTAAAAGCATTTTTGACATATAATAAAAGGTTCTCTTTATCATATTATACTGATTTATAAGTTGTATTTCTACATTTATATTTACATTACTTTCTGTTATAACCCTTATATCTAGTATGCTTAATTTTTCACTGGCTATCAATGACACATCTAAAGTTTTTTCCTCAAATGTGAGACTTTTTATTCTGTCATTGCCCGATGGTTCTAATATTGAGTTTAGGAAACTTATTAGTATTTTCTCATGTTGCTTTACTCCAAATAGTTTTTGAAAGACTACATCGTTTTTGGGGCTTAATAATTTATTCATACGCTCCTCCTGAGAATATTTGTCATATTTATCTTAATTATATACAGGAACGTATGTTTGTATTCAATTTATTATTTGATTTTTTAATATTTTTTATAGCTACTTATGACTTTATACATGAAACAAGGGATAGGAGCGCATGCTCCTATCCCTTGTTTCATAATATATTAAGATTGTTCACCAAATATACTCTATAAATTGGAATTTACCTTTATAACTTCTGATTTTAACTATTTACCTGAGTTTTAACTTTATAATTGATTAAATTATTTAAAGTACTAAATAGAAGCACCACAAAAATAAGATACCTTCCTGATATTATTTTTAATACTACTAATAACCCCATTATGATATATGAAAATCCAGTAATTAAATCTATAAATAATTTAATTAAAATAGTAAATCAAATTTGTTCTATAAATTTACTATTTTAATATGTGTTTTACTATTTTAATTAATATATATAATAACAAAGCTATAGTAACAATAATTTGTAATAATAGCTCCCAGTTTATAGCTACTACTGGATTCATCATAACTCCCCCTTTTTATTCTAACTCTATCACTATATTCATTTCTTTTTAAAGCAATGTATACCACAGGTATGTGTAATTTTAAGAGTTATTAGCTTTATCCCTTAAATCTATTATTTCAAACTCCTTAATATTTAACTTTATAATACTATACTATTGTTTCCTTAATCTATTTCATAAGTTTTATAATATATTATTTATTTCAACGTTTTTACTAAGGCACCTCTAGTCTTTCCAAGAAGTTCATTCTTAATTATAAAGTTCCATACTGGTTCAAATTTTTTCCATGATCCTGCATAAGTAAAATGTTTTAATCTCATCCTAATTTCCTCATGTTCCTTTGAAGATTTATATATATTACTCCACTTATAAAAGTTTTTGTATGCTTGGCTATATCCATTTTCCATTTCTTCTTTTGTAATATTAGGATGAGTAAATACTAAGTGCCTCGTATCATACATTTTCCAATTTTTACTTGTGATTCTATTATCTTTATCCATTTTGTCATATACTGAAGTACCTGGATAAGGTGTAAGAATATGATTAGTTGCTGTAGCTATCCCATTTTTAACTGCCCATTCTGTAGTTCTATGAAAAACATCTACAGTATCATTATCTAATCCAAAAATAAAACTTCCATTTATCATTATTCCAAGTTCATCTAATATTTTTATTACTTTAGAATAATCCTGCCCTATATTAGATCTCTTATTTGCTTGAATTAAACTTTGCTTATTAATACTTTCAAAACCTATAAAAGCACTTCTAAATCCTGCTTCATATGCAAGTTCTATTGTATCATCTTGAAGAATTGAATCCACAGTTATTGCACCTTGAAAAACTTTATTCATTCCTTTCATTTCTTTAAAAATCTGTCTTGTTAATTTTTTATCTGCAAATATATTATCATCAAGAAAATATAAATGCTTTCCTGGCATACTGTCAATCTCTTCTAATATCCTATCCACTTTGTATGCAAAAAAAGATTTTCCCCCCTTATAAAATGAACTTACATAACAAAAAGAACATTTGTTAGGACATCCTCTTGAAAATACCATTGAATTTGGAACAAGATACTTCTCACTTTTAAATAAATCTCTTCTTGGCAAAGGTAAAAAATCTAAGGACACATCACCCTGCTCATAAATTGATAATTCCTCTCCCTTTCTAAAGTCCTCCAAAAACTTAGGGAAACTCTTTTCTCCAAGACCTAGAAGTAAAACATCTGCATGTTTTTTTGCTTCCTCAGGCATAGAAGTAGCATGTAACCCCCCTATAGCAACTTTTATCCCTCTACTCCTATAACTATCGGCTATTTCATATGCCCTATATGCGTTGGTTATGTATGTTTCAATACATACCAAATCAGGATTATCTTCTAAATCTACTTCTTCAACATGCTCGTCCACAATCTGTATATGATCAAATTCACTACATAATGATGCAAGGACAGCTAGACCTAATGGAGGAAAAAGGGAATATTTTATTGGTCTCCAAAAAGGACTCTTTGCTTCTTCTAAAGCAGGTAAAATAAATTTTACTTTCATAATGTCTATTCTCCCCTTCAAGCTTTTATATTAGTTTATCTTTCTATTATTTAATATTTTATTACTAGTAAGAACTTGACAAAGGGCGTCAAGTTCTGCACCCCCGTTCATCCTAGTCAAAGCATTGCAATGACTTGACTTATTAAGATTCTACAGATTCTATTCTATTTTAATTTGTTTTTTTTCTCTTCTTGCCATATAGCAATATCTCTTGCCGTATATAATATTGTTCCTATTACTCCAACTACACCTACTATCGTTAATAATATATTTAGGAAACTCACTTCCTCCAACTCTACTAACATACCGATACCCTTATATTTGAGTAATTGAAAACTGATATTCATCAGGATTAATACTATAAGGTATCTAGCAAATCTTTTAACATAAGCTACTATTCCCTCTTTATTCATATAACCTACACCCCTATATAAAATTCTATAATTTCATTGTATATGAAAACACTCCAAAAGAAATCTTTTTTATTTAAATTTCATTTTTCATTTTATCTAAAGTTTAAATATATATGTCAAAGTTAGATAATATCTCATTTTCCAGTTCAACTTTATTACCTTTTACACTTATATGTGCATCTAATAGGATAAATTAATGTTAGTTAGATAATAATATAGCTATTTTAAATTTCTAAATGATTTATATGCTATTTACACATAATAAATATAAATATTCTAAATGGTAGGTGCAAATATGAAAGATAAAAAAGTTAATATCTTTAAATTAATACTTTATATTATATATATTTTTTCAATAATATTCTTTATATTTAAAGGTGAATATGGAAAAAGTGGATTGAGTGCAATTTGTTTAATTATACTCTTTGTATTAAATAAATTATATTCTAAAAATTATCCTATAATAGATAAAAGTTTATTTATATTTGGTAACTTATTTATCTTATCTTCATTCTTATTAGGATCTTGTTATAACCTTTATGACAAAATAAAAATTTATGATGACTTTTTGCATTTTTGGTCAGGATTTATAACTGTTAAAATAGGCTGGAATATATTAAATTTTTTAAATATACAAAATTCATCTAGTAAAATAATAATTCTTATACTTCTTCTTTTCTTTGGTCTAGGTATATCTGGTTTCTTGGAAATAATTGAGTATATGTTAGATGTATTATTTGGTAGGCATACTCAATCAGGTGGGCTAAAAGATACTATGCACGATATGATTGACGCTTTGGTTGGTTGCCTTATAATGAGTGGGTATTTCTTAAAAAAAATAAATCAATAATTATAAGCATATCTTCTCTTTAAAAGGAAAAGATAATATTGATTTGAAAAAAGGAGGGTTTAACTGTGAAAGTAAGAGATATAATGACAAAGGATGTATCCTATGTAACAACAGGTTCTAATATAACAAATGCAGCAGATATTATGAAATCTTTAGATGTTGGAATAGTTCCTGTTTGTGATAATAATCAAACTCCTGTTGGAGTAATAACAGATAGAGATATCGTTTTAAGAAGTGTTGCTGGAAATAATACTAATCAAAATGTAGAAAATGTAATGAGTGGAAATATGGTAAGCGTGGGCTCTGATACAGATGCTCATGAAGCAGCTAGCTTAATGGCTCAAAATCAAATTAGAAGATTACCAGTAGTTGAAAATAATAAGATTGTTGGTATGCTTTCTTTAGGTGATTTAGCTAATGTAAATATACATGTTGATGAAGCTGGCCAAGCTTTAAGTTCGATTTCAAAACCAGGTAATGAAATAAAATAAAAACTCACCCCTTAAATTAGATTTTGCAGATACTTTTATCCTGTGTCTATTTTAAGGGGTGATATTCAGTTTTGGCAATACCTTAAATCCAATGTTTATTTTCACTATCATAGTATTTTGTTCTATTATATATCCCTTTAAAACTGTTCTATTTCTTCTCTTCTTATATTAATTTTTCTTTTAATATCTTCATATATTGATTTTAAATGTTGGCTATCTATATCAGACAATGAGTGATATTCAACATCAATATTCCACTGTATTTTTGCACATTCACTAATATTTATAGTACTCATACCTTCACAGTATTTTTTTATATTCGCTCTACTGTCCACATCTAAAACAGAATTAAGTTCTAAACTTCTATTAATATTTGTTCTTTTTAATCCTAGTATAAATCTTTCATTGAATATAGTATCACTTATAATAGAATTATCTGTAAAATACCATATTAACTTATCTATAAAATCTGTATTTTTTAGACTTTCACTTAAATCCACCTTTTCAAAAACACTCTCTATTTTATCTTCCTGTACTTTTACATCTTTTATATTTGTATAATTTTCACCATCAAATATTGTTTTGAATTCAGCCTTTGATGCTATTTTTTTATTTGTTGCAGTAGCTATTTTTCTTGTACATGTAATTTTTTCAACCCCCAAAGCTTTAAATATCATTGTGGCTTCATTAAATATACTATCCGTAATATATTGATCAAAATCATTTGCTGGAACTAAATGCTCTCCTACATTTCTATTTAACACATAAACTTCATTTCCATTAATCATTTTTCCTGTAATCAGTTGTGCATAGATGTCATTTCTCTTTCTAGAAGGTATATTCCATATAAATAAATTTTTCTTTTGAATTCCAGTAGTTTCATCTGTAGAGGTTTGTCCTTTTAATTTATATATAACTGTTTTATCACTTTTGCCTTTTTTATTATTTAATTCAGTCATATACTTTTCTATAGCTTTACCTAAAACTCCTACAGCTATCATAATTGCTCCTGCATCATCTACTAGTCCAAGAGCTGGTATTATATCTGGTATTATATCTGCTGGATTAAATACATATATTAAAGATGCTAAAGCTACTACCTTACTCTTCCATTGTGCTGTTGGATCTTTTAATAGCTTGTACATGGCTTCAATATACTCTGTTACTTTTTCTAATGGAGTTCCTTTTATCTTTTCATATACTTTAGATTCAGTTTTTAGTATATCTTCTAAATCATCTTCTGTATATTTGTTGTTTTGTAAAGTATCTTTTATTTTTTTATATTCACTTTCCTTTATTATAGGAATATCACAATAAGGACACATTATTAAACTAGCCTTACTTATCTCAAATTCTTCATTACATCCTGGACATATATATTTCATTTTGTACTCTCCCAATAAATAATTCCTATTATATTTTTTATTTTCTTATTTTGATCTTTTATCCCTCAGTACTATAAAGAAAGTATGCTAACCCAATTTTCAGGAAATCCTAAAAACTCTAAATTAATACAAGTATTATATTTATAAAATAAAGCCTGAAGTTTTATAAAAAAATCATTCCAAACAGCCTTGTCAGCGATTAAATGTTTAATTGCTAGTATATATGCAAAAATTTGTTTATCGTTAATCACGTTATTTTTATCAGTATTTTTTATTTTTATTGTTGGAAAATAAGTATTGTAAATTCTACCATAGTGAGCACATACATTTCTTAAATGAGTCAATGAATGTAGCCATGAATTAACTAATTTAGGATTTATATTGCACAATTCTTTTTTTATGTAAGTAGTATCTTGTGGTAACATATTTGAATAGAGTTTTGACAATGTTCCAAATGACATTATTTCTACAGCTACCCATATAGGTAAAACCCCATTATATTTATCATTATGATGCTTTATAAAAAGCTTGTTTTTATGATTAAACCTCTAGATTTTAATAAATCCATTTGTTCGTCAAAAGTTTTGGGTTCTTTCAGTATTAATAAAGTCACTCAAAGCTCCTCCTAATATATTATAATAAAAAACCACTAAGCATTTAAACTTAGTGGATAATATTCAGTCCTGTCTATTTGGGCATATATAAGCCTGACGGGCTCTTTAAAAAAACAATTGTCTTGTGTATTTGAGCATACTTGTAGAGGCTTCACAAGTTCTGTACTATAATTATATATCTTTTCCATAGAAAAGTATACAAAAAATCATTGGAATTTTATTTGCTTAGTGTTTATTTTTAGCATTAAGTTGTTATAGAATTTTAAAGTTTTTTATTGATTTTATTCGGTAACCTTTCTAATTATTAATTCTTCTATATCTTTTTGCATTTTGCATCTTCTTATTGATTAAATAACTTCTTATGGTATTTTAGTTGCACAAGGTACATTGCACATACACTTTCCGCAAGCATCTCCTGTTCCACTGGGATATATGGGGACTATCTTGTCGTAGATCTGTTCATTACACTTGTATTGATCATATTTGACAGATGATTCCTCAAGCTCAAACCCATGGTTAGGACATCTATTGATACACACTTTGCAACTTCCATTTCTATAGAATAAGCAAAACTCCTCATCAATAAATTTAGTTGGTTCTAGTTTCATATCCGTAATGATGCTACCCATTCTACCGCAGCATCCTTGTTCTGTTATCAATACATGATGAACGCCAAATTTTCCAATACCTGCAATATATGCGGCACTTTTATGGGACCAATCACTAATTAACTTTTCTTGGTCATAATTATATGTAGGTGGTAAAAGAGAAGCGTGATATCCTTGTTTCTCAATCCAGTCATATACTAATTTGTTCAATTCTATAATAAGATTGTTGGTATCAATATTGGCAATATCCCAGGCTCTCGAACTTTCCTCATTAGGAATATTACTTCTAATAATCTCCTCAGAATAAGGAAGAAAAAAGACGATTACACTTTTAGCCCCGGGAACAATATCTTGAGGTAATGCATGATTTGGTCCAATAATTTGTTTTAAGCTTTTAAACTTTTCATCATTGGCATCAGCAAACCCAATTACTGGTGCTCTCCAAATAGTTTCCGGTTGTTGAACTTCCTGATACTGTACAACAAAATCATTAATTAATTTAATAACATCATTAACCATATTTACCTCCATCTAGGAAAATTAGTAAGTATACAATTGCATTTTATCACAAACGTGTTTAGTAGTAAAAAGCGCACTTAGTAGCAAGTTCTTGACATTTTATGTCAGGAGCTGCACCCTCAGGCATCATAGTCAAGTCATTCCAATGACTTGACTTGATATTATTTTTACTATATTCATCCAATTTTTACCATATATATTCATTATAACATATATAAAATTTTTTTATAAAATAAATAAAAGCTAGCAAATATTTACTAGCTTAATTCACAATAATATTAATTGTGTTTTTCATTTCTTCCTTTACAAAAATCTCTTTGTGCCCGACAGTTATTGATTGTTTATTTTAAATTTGTTTTAAGAAATTCTTCTATTTTATCAAATGGGATTACATCCAGTTTATCATATAAATCTGTATGAACCGCGTCTGAAATAATCATAAGTTCCTTGTTATCACCTTTAAGTTTTTTAAAAACATCCTGGCTAAAGTATACTGAGTGTGCTTTCTCTCCATGTATAGCAAGAACTGCATTGCGGATTTCATTTGCATAGCAATGAATTGGCATATTTAAGAAAGACAGAGAAGATGTCATGTTCCAGCCACCGTTTGAATTCAGGGAACGAGGATGGTAACCACGTTCTGTTTTATAGTAATCAAAATAATCCTTTAAGAAGAAATGAGCTTCCTCTGAAACTGCATCTGGAAGACCACCAGCAAGTGCATAGCTGCCATTTTTATAATCAACAGTTCTCTGTGTATTTAACTGTTCTCTCATTGCATAACGCTCATCTTCTGTCATGGAATCAAAATATCCATTTGCAGTTACACGGCTCATATCATACATGGTAGATGTAACTGTTGCTTTAATTCTGGTATCCATGGCTGCCGCATTTAAGGCCATTCCGCCCCATCCACAGATTCCAATAATTCCGATTTTCTCAGGATCTACATTATCCTGTACAGAAAGGAAATCTACTGCTGCACTAAAATCCTCCGTGTTAATATCAGGGGATGCAACGTATCTTGGTTCTCCGCCGCTTTCGCCTGTATAAGATGGATCAAATGCAATTGTCAGATATCCTCTTTCCGCCATAATCTGTGCATAAAGACCAGATGCCTGTTCCTTTACTGCACCAAAAGGTCCTGCAACTGCGATTGCCGCAAGCTTTCCATGGGCATTCTTTGGCACATACATATCTGCTGCCAATGTAATTCCATAACGATTGTGGAATGTAATTTTACTATGATCTACTTTTTCACTTTTGGGGAAGGTTTTGTCCCATTCCTGTATTAATTCAAGTTTTTGATTTTCCATTATAATATCCTCCTGTATCATCATTTCTTCTATTTTATTTTTTCTGTATCATCTTTTCCATCTGTTCCCATGCATTGTTTATACAAGTCACTGCGTTCAGAGTTCTTGGGTAACCCACATAAGGTATACACTGGGATACCACTTTCATCAGAAACAGTTTATCATTTCCAAGAGCAATATTTCCCATTGCATGACTGGTAAGCTGTGGCTCACAACCTCCCTGTGCTAAAAGGAAACAGAATGTAACCATCTCACGCTGTTTTAAATCAAGGCCTGTTCTTGTGTAATAATCTCCAAAACAGTTGGCTGCAAGCCAGCGGTTGATATGACTTGCTTTGTATGCTTCACTCATTGCCGGTCCAAAAATACTGACCTGTGCCTGCACACCTTTTTCCAGACGGTCTTCCATTGTTGTAGTTGCCTGTCCTTCCAGTGGTAATGCAATTCCTTTATTCTTCATAACCTCATTGGTAGCCTGAATAAATGGATACGCTTTTCCAAATCCTAAGTAGTCACATGCCTGATAAACAATTTCTTTTGCTTCTACTTGTGTAACTGCACCATCTAATGCTTTTTCTAATACAACCTTGTATAAATCAATTGCCTGACATCCCATTAATGATGCCATGATAGCAATATTTCTTGTCTTATCGTCCAGTTCCATCCCTGGTTCATTTACAACTTCATTCAGTGCAAATGCTTCCATTCTCTCTGCAAATTCCGGGTCCGTAGCTTGTAATCCAAATCTATCTTCCATCTTATTTTCCTTTCTAGATAAGAATCTACTATTATTTTAATTTACCATATTCTTCATCACATACAGGTTCACACCATTCATTGGAACATTCTTCTCCAGGAACCTCTACTGCGATATGGGAGAACCAGCTGTCTGCTTTTGCTCCATGCCAATGCTTTACTTCTGGTTTGATCATGATAAATGAACCTGGCTGAAGACTTACTGCTTCTTTTCCTTCTTCCTGATACCAGCCTTCACCAGCTGTACAGATTAGCATCTGTCCACCGCCAGATTTTGCATGATGGATATGCCAATTATTGCGACATCCTGGCTCAAATGTTACGTTTGCTAAAAACACTGGTGTCTCACCTGGTTTTGTCAATGGATTTAGGTAAGAATTTCCTACAAAATATTGTGCAAACATGGAGTTCTCCATACCTTTTCCAAAAACATTAATCTGCTCAAATTCCTGTTCATTGTTAATTTTCATTTTATATTTTTCCTTTCGAATCTATTTATTTTTTTGTTACTTTTTATTCTGCCATGGTAACCGCAAATGGCATTTTAATATCCACGTGTTGATTTATTCTTTTATGGATATTATAATAAATGTATTAACCATTTTCAATTTCCAACTTTATAAAATAAGTGGTTTATGCCACACAATTATTTGCAATGGATATTATTTATACAAAGGAGCCTGATTTTATGAAAAATAATGGAAGAAAAATAGATTTAAGAGTTAAGAAAACAAGAGCTGCAATTAAGAATACATTCAAAGATATGATTTGTGAAATGAATCCTTTTGAAATCACAATCAAAGAATTAGCAGAACGTGCACAGATCCACCGCAAAACATTTTATCTGCACTATACGTCAATTGAAGCATTGTTTGAAGATATGCTTGGGGATATTGCCGACGCTTATTACAAAAAAATAGACGCAGTCCCACTTCCAATGCCTATGTTGGAAGTAAACCGTGTTTTTTTTGAGTTTCTTGCTCATAGCGAACCATATATTGAACGCCTGATTTGCGCTCCCGAATATCAGGATTTTTGCAATAAAGCTTTTCAGAATACCTTTCTACAGCATAATAGGAGTCGCTACAATCCTTATGCAAAATATCCACAGGAAGAACAGAATCTCATCAATACATTCTTATCTGGGAGTTCTATTAACATGTATCGTCAATGGGTTTTAGATGGGAAAAAAATCCCTTTGGAACGACTGATTAAATTAAGTGGAGAATTACTAACTTTTGGTGTTGATCAAATAGCAAAGTGAAAAAACTTTAGGAACATACACTCCTTATTGTGACTGGAATTGCAGGGATGGGAAAAAGTGAGTTCGCAAAAACCTTTACAAACAAGAACCGTAAGAAATATACCAATATTTTGTTCTTTCATATTCCGTCTCCAAACATAATTGTGAGCTGGCCTAAAGTAGACGCCCAATTAGAGTTTGGAGATGTCCATTTCTTCATAATTTTTATAGTTGATATATATAGTGATTTTCTCAATTAGCAAGTTCTTGACATAAACTATCAAGAACTTCACTACAGGGCATCATAGAGGAGAACCTCTTTCTAAAATTGCTACACTTCTGTGTGGCTCTTTTTTTGTTAAAAAATAACCATGAAGAAATATACTCTGATTTATTAATAAGCTTTTTATCTATTATTTTTGCCTATAAAATATGGTTCCTATTGAATTTGGCATATTTCTATTTTTCAATAAAACTTTATTAATTTTATAAAAATTAAAGGATTCCTATCATATTAAAGTAGAATAAATATATTAAATATAAATTAAGGGGGTATTTTATCATTATAAAAAAAAGAATGAAAATTAATTTTTTATTAATTAAAGGAGTAAATCTATGAATTTTTCTCTCACACATAAAATTATAATACTATTAAGTATTATAACTTTCATAACTGTATATTATAAAAGTTATGGCTTTTCTTTAAACATATACTCACTTTTATTTATAGTTATTTACTTAATAATGCTAGGATTATTTATCAAATATAATAAGTCTTAACAAGCAGTTAAATTTAGGTTGGTCTAAAGGTTTAAATAGAAACAAATACTCTATCAAAATGAATTAAATGTATAAAAAACAATTAACCCGTTGGAAACATCAGGTTAATTTGTCTTAAAGTGTAAAATCCGCATTTTAGAACGCCACCCCTCAAGGGCAATGTCATCAACCTAGTGATTTTAATAGTCTATAAACTGTCAAGAACTGCACCCCAGGCAGAAATTCTGAGACACTCAGTGGCTCAGTTGCTAATAATAAAAGTACACACTTTATTTAAATAATTTATTTATCTAAAGATTCTTTCATCCATAGAGTTATTCCTACTGTTTTTTCTAAATCATACTCATCTACATTATTTCCATCTTCTTTAAATGGGTGCATATATGTTACACGAAAATACATGTCATTTTCTTCATATATAACTTGAGTCGTTCCGTTATCAGAGTTAAAGGTACTTTTTACTTCTTTAATACCTTCTGGTAAGTTACTTTTTGCATATTCTATAGATTCATCCATAGTACGTTCTATTGGATTAGATTCGCCATAGTTGGAAGCCTTAGATAATTTTTCTTTTAATTCCTCAATCTTATTTTGTTTATTATCTTCATTTTCTGCTGATAAACTTGATGATGTATCAGATGGAGAATCGTTTTTTTTGCTACAGCCAAACATAAAAATTGACACTATTACTATACATATACTAACTATTTTTAAATTCATACTAAAATCTCCTTCAACATAAAAATTTGATTAATTATACCGTAATTGATTATCCTGTAATGTGCAATGATTTATTTTATTTATAAAAAAATATATTACTAGACTAATTAAAAAGTTTTTTGACGTAATTGTAAAGCAAGTTTATTAAATAAATATTTTTATTCAAAATGATTTAAAGGTTTACAAAATAAAAAATACAGCATTCTTAAATAGTAGATAAAAGAAAAAGGAGTGATAATAAAATGGTAAAAGATGAAATGGTTTTAAAAACTCAGAGATATTTGAATTCTACATATTCTAACAACCCTAACTGGGTTACACTTGATGAAGATGGATTTACTGGATGGAATACAATAAAGGGATTGATAAGGGCTTTACAAATAGAGACAGGAATAAGTACGCCAAATGGAACATTTGGACCAGCTACAGAGGAAGCATGCCCAACTTTACAAAAAAATCTGATTCCTAGTGATAAAACACAACGATTAGTTTATATACTTCAAGGAGCTATGTGGTGTAAAGGATTCTCTCCCGGATATTTTGAAGAAGGTATCTTTGGTGATGAAACTGAAGCAGGGATAAAAAGATTTCAAGTATCTGCTGGTTTAGCAGGGGCGAATGTTAACGGTATTGCAAATCCTATGATATTTAAAGCTTTATTAAACATGGATGCATTTGCATTAGTTACTTCTGGTGACCCTAAGATAAGACAAATACAACAGGAGCTGAACAGAGACTATTATAAATGGATAGGTTTAAGACCTACTGATGGTATCTATGGAAGAGATACATGCAAAGCTCTAATATATGCTCTTCAAGTGGAGGGAGGAATAGCTGAACCTAACGGTGTTTTTGGGCCTGGAACTCAAGCATCTTTGCCAACTTTAGCTCCAGGAAGTAAGAATGCTGTTTATGTAAGAATAATGCAATACTGCCTATACTGTAATACATTCGATCCTACAGGCTTTACAGGTGTATTTGGAAATGGAACACTTGCTGCTCTAAAAGAATTCCAATCATTCCATATGTTAACTCCTGATGGTTATTGTGGTAAGCAAACATGGATGTCATTATTATTATCACATGGAGATAGGGATAGAAAAGGACAGGCTTTTGACTGTGCTACTCCATTAAATCAAGCAAGAATTGACACGTTAAAAGCTCATGGATATAAATATGCTGGTAGGTATATAGCTGGTGGTGAAAGTAAAAGAGTAACGGTGCCTGAGATTGAGTTAATATTAAAAAATAATATGAACTGGTTCCCTATTTTTCAAAAATCAGGAAATTATTTAAGTTACTTTAATTCAATTCAAGGAAATTTAGATGCCACAGAATGTTTAATTAATGCAAGAGAATATAAGATTCCAAATGGTTCTACAATTTATTTTGCTGTAGATTTTGATGCTATGGATGGAGATGTTTCAACTAATATTATTCCTTACTTTAGGGCAATACATAATACGTTTTCTTCTAACAATCCTCATAATTATAAAATAGGTGTCTATGGTGCTAGAAATATTTGTTCTAGAGTATCTAATGCAGGGTATGCTGAAACTAGTTTTGTAGGTGATTTAGCATCAGGTTTTTCTGGAAATTTAGGTTACCCACTTCCTAAGAACTGGGCATTTGATCAAATAAAAGAATGTACTATTGGTTCAGGTGATGGAGCTATAGCAATTGACAATAACTTATATTCAGGACGAGATACATGTGTCAGTTATATGAGTAATTATCCAACAGTCAAAGCAATATATTCAAATGTACTAAAATTGTTTAATGTAGAGATTTCTGTTCCAGATTCATTGACATGGAAAAAAGAGATAAATATAGGTAAAGATACAGTTGTTTTTGAAAGTGGTGGGTCCGTATCTGTGGGTGGAGGCAATTCATTATTTAGTTTTGAAGTGTCTGATGGTAAATTTGAGTTGTCTCTACTTGATACAGTATTAAACGGTCTAGCATGGATTCCTCTTGGAAAAAAAATAAAAGAATTTTACGAAAATATTACAAGTGTAATGGATAACGGAACTATTTCATTCGGTTACAAAAATACTGAGTATGGTATAGGACTTCAGATGAAATTAACATTTGAAAAGGAAGCAGAATATTCAGAGAATGTTGTTTCTGAGTTTACCTTAAGTAGTACTTTCTATTCAAACGATTTTAATAATGATTTACAAGAACTTGTTGATACTGTTGAGTCAAAAGCCAACCCAGCTGCTAAAGTTATACTGGCAGTAGCTGTAGGGTATCTTTTATTAGAAGCGGGAGGCATTCTTGCAACAAGTGGTATTGTTGTCGCAACGGTTGAATTTATAGCGTGTCTATTGCAGATGCTTAGTTCAGCTCCTGCTCTACAATAAAAAGAATAGATAATTAGTTTATTTAAATTGTACCAAAAAAGAAGTAGATTAACTCTACTTCTTTTTTGGTAATGATGAGTATAAGTTATATATATATTCATATTCATCACTTGTAACTGAACTTTTTAAGCATCTAACTTCTGTGCCTTTACGGCTTTGTATGTATAAAGTATAATCATTTAGGATAAATATATTATATGGATGATAGTATTTGGATGAAACATTACCATCAACTGCTGCTTCAATATGGAATCTAACTTTATCACCTATATTTTCATAACACATATAAAATTCCGATGGTTCAATTGTTTCAACTGATTTGTCATTTAACATATTGGTTATTTTCTCTATTGTTTCATAATCTTCTACTAGTACAGATATCTTATATCGTTCTTCTCTTGATATTTTCCCCGAAGATCCTTCTTGTCTCATTGAGTAATCAACAACACTAAGAGAACTTGGTTCTTTAAGTGTTTCATGAAATGGTTCTAATGAATGAGTTATTTTACTTGTTGATTTAGTTACATTCAATATACTAAAAAATACTCCGATCGCTATTATTATAATTGATAATGTAATACTAATTTTTTTAATCATAATGCCCCCTTGATAATTTATTTATAGAAAGAATCGTATTATAAAAATTGATAAACCTTATTATAATGATATCATTAATAACTTTATCATAACATGCAACTCATGCATATTAAGATAAAAATAAATAAAAGTTGACTATAGAGTGTTCGTTAAATATAGGTTTTGATGAGTATTTTAGACGTAAATAATCGACATAAACTAAATAAATAATTATATTTTTATTGATAGATTGACATTTTTAAATAAAAATACTTCTTAATTAATGTATGATATTTAAACATATCATACATTAATTAAATAATAGCAAGTTCTTGACATAAGCTGTCAAGAACTTTACCCCCGGGGGAAATTCTGAGACACTCAGTGGCTCAGTTGCTAATATCTGCCTGGACAACCTAACGTCATTTAAAATTTTTGTTCGATTTCGGTAACACATTCGTTTTTGATCTTTCCAACCAAGAATTGTAAGGCATCGACAACATGTGGTCTGATGTCGCCACCTATCAGTACATACATTATGTCATCACCGAGCTCTAGCTGGCCTTCATTAAGCCAAACTTTAACATAGAAGATGCCATCCATTTTATAAGTTTCAGCAATCATCGCATTCACTTTCGCTGCATCATATGCAAATTCCATTCCTTTTACCAACGAACCATCATCAAGCCCTTCGCGGACTTTGGCTTTGGGTGTATGACGCACAACGCCATTATGGACTAAAAACATCCCATTCTGTATAGCCATTGGATCCGCTTTTGCTTCTTTAAGCCATTCATCTATAGATGGTGATACTTTTTTCGTTTTTTCATTAATCATTAATTAATACCCTTCCTTAATAAAATTTCTTTTTCTCTCAATATCTCTTAATATCACAGTATTTCGTTTCGCTAATGAAAAGCATTTCTCCTTTATATATTAAAAGAATTGCGGTTTGCCTGCAACAAGTTTCAATGAAACTCAATTCCATGCTAGCATAACATTACATATAATTCAATTTTTAATGAATCAAACAAATGAAAATCTGCCTGTGCAATAGTATTGTGTGCGTAATATGCGAGTCATTTACTTTTTGCTAAAGAACAGTGAAGAACTGCACCCCCGGGGGAAATTCTGAGACACTCAGTGGCTCAGTTGCTATCAATTAATTTTATAAGGCTTTTTATAAAAACCGCATTAAAATTAATAAGTATTTTGTATATTATTCTAAATATTCTGAAAACTTCACGTAAAATTATTGAAATTTTCTTAATTTTGTATACAATTGTATGTATCAACAAAAAATTTAAGGGGGGATAATATATGACTATATGTGTTAAAGAACCAATATTCAATTTATTGGAGGTGCCTATGACTGAATTTAATTTAAGTCAATACATAAATGACATAATAGATTTAGTGAAAAATAATAATAAAGGCGATGAAGAATTTCATCAAGCCGTTGAAGAGGTTTTAAAAACTTTACAACCAGTATTAGAAAAACATCCAGAGTATGTGGACGAGAAAATATTAGAAAGACTTGTAGAACCAGAAAGACAAATAATATTTAGAGTTCCTTGGATTGATGATAAGGGTGATATTCAAGTAAACAGAGGATATAGGGTACAATTTAATAGTGCAATAGGGCCTTACAAAGGTGGACTAAGATTCCATCCATCTGTGAATATAAGTATAATTAAATTCTTAGGGTTTGAGCAAATTTTCAAAAACTCACTTACTGGTTTACCTATAGGTGGAGCAAAGGGTGGATCTGATTTTAATCCAAAGGGGAAATCAAATAGAGAAATCATGAGATTTTGCCAAAGTTTCATGTCTGAGTTACAACAACATATAGGTCCAGATGTGGACGTTCCAGCTGGGGATATAGGTGTTGGAGGAAGAGAAATCGGATATTTATTTGGACAGTATAAAAAATTTAAAAATGCCAATGAATCTGGTGTTTTAACTGGTAAGGGCTTACCTTATGGTGGTTCTTTAGCAAGAACAGAAGCCACTGGATATGGTCTAGTTTATTTTGTAGATGAAATGTTAAAAGAACATGGACATAGTTTTGAAGGTAAAAAAGTAGTTATATCTGGTTCGGGAAATGTTGCCATATATGCAGCCCAAAAAGCTGAGCAATTAGGCGCTAAAGTAATAGCTATGTCAGATTCAAACGGATATATAGTAGATGAAAATGGTGTGGATGTAGAAATAGTAAAACAAATAAAAGAAGTGGAAAGAAAAAGAATCGAAGAATACGTGCAAAGAAAAGAAGGCGCTATGTATTTTGAAAATCAACAAAATATATGGACACTAGATTGTGACATAGTCCTACCTTGTGCTACTCAAAATGATATAACATTAGAAACTGCTAAATTATTAGTAGAGCATAATGTAATAGCAGTAGGTGAAGGTGCAAATATGCCTTGCACAAATGACGCTTTGAATTATTTAATAGAAAATAATGTACTAGTAGCTCCAGCAAAAGCAGCTAATGCAGGTGGAGTTGCAACTTCAGCTTTAGAAATGGCACAAAATAGTATGAGAATTACTTGGACCTTTGAAAAAGTTGATAGAAAATTAAAACAAATAATGGTGGATATATTTAAGGCATCTAAAGATGCTGCTAAAGAATATGGTTCAGAAGGCAACTATGTGGTAGGTGCAAATATAGCAGGTTTTCTAAAAGTAGCAAGCGCTATGATGAGCCAAGGTATAATATAATAAAATCTGTTATATTATGAATATCAAAAGCAAGTAATTTCCAAATATGGATAATTACTTGCTTTTTTACATTTGAAATCTATTTCTTCACACTCACATGACTAATTAGATTGTCCTCTATTCTCAAACATAATAGTAACACTTTTATCTGACAAATCTAGGCCTACTTTATTTATATTTTCTATCTTTCTCATAAGTCTTGTGATAATGTTGTAGTTAGCAAGTTCTTGACATAAACTGTCAAGAACTTTACCCCCGGGGGAAATTCTGAGACACTCAGTGGCTCAGTTGCTATAATTTTTATAATTCATTCCAATAAAATCTACTTTGTCAATTTTAAAGATTTCATAAACAAACTGGTTCTTATTTTATCTAGTTTTAATTATTACTTTAATACATATCTATTAATTTCATTTCCAAATTCATCTAAAATAAGTACATTAATCTGTCCTTTTTTCCCATCTTGTTTACTTCCACCATCAATAAAATATCTTTTACATGGATATTCATAACTAATTATGTCATATTTATTATCTTTATTAATCAATTCAGTAATTGTATGACCAGATACAATTACTCTTTTCAAATTCTCTTTTGGAATATCATCTATATTTGTAAACCTATGTGTTGGATTAATATAATTATCTCTAATCCAAAGTAAGTCATCGTCATCTTGCTCATAAATACTAACTTCCCAATTAATCCCAGCATGAACCACTAAAATATTGTCTGTAATAAACTTTTTTGGTAATTCACTTAAAAACTTTGTATATTTACACAAAGGCTCTGATTTAAGCTTACTAGCAATATCATTAAACTCTTGAATATTTTTTAATCCAATTTCATCTAAAGTTTTTCTTCCTCCATTTAATAACCATAAAATATAAGAATCAAAATTATATTTACTAGTCTTTATCCAAAAGTCATCATGATTACCTAATAATGCTGTTGCTTTTCCTTTCTCTACAAGATCAATAATATAATCTAAAACTTTTAATACATATCCAAACTCTTGCTTTTCTCCATCTATATAATCACCAGCAAAAATAATATGACTATTTTTATCTTTAAATTCTTCTATACATTCTAACTTTTGTAAAGCTTCCCAGTTGGAGTGTATATCTGATAAAATAATATATTTCTTCAAATAAATATCCTCCATCTATATATTTCAATTACTTTTGTCCGTAAAATACAAAATACTATTTCCTTTTACTAAAGGTTCTAATAATTAAATATTTTGCTATTATACTTATAAAAAACCTTAAATATTTGACAGTTCTGACCTAACTCTCATTAGAATTTTACCTAACATATTCTTACCTCTTCCTTTACAAACACCCCAATAAGTATCATTCCATCTATTTCCTTCTTCTAGATATTCATCATCACCCGTGGCAATTAATTTTTCTTTTAAATCACTATTTTGTTCAAACTTAGCTTTCACTACTAAATACATTATATCGTCCTTTATTTCTTCCCAATCATGTCTCAATCTAACACTTCTACCTTTTCTTTTAGCAGTAGCAGGGTCTAGACTAGCAAATTCAGATTGTCTTTTTATATCTTTGAAAGAATGAAATGCTGCTTCTGCATTCAAAAATGTAATACCATTTATTACAATTTTAGATTTACTATAATTACTTAAAAAATAATATTTTCCTTTAAATTCTTTTATCATATCTTTAAACTCCCTTTAATTTATAATAATTACATATTTTTTATTACTATATTTAATATTCATCTTCACTTACAAGTTCTAATATACGTTGCTCTATTAAAGTTTCATCTAATTTTGTAATTTTTTCTCTTCCACCTTCAATTAGCTCTTTTAAATAAATTTCTGCATATCCATCTCCATACACTCTTCTAAAAGTTTCATATACTAACATAATTAATAATCTTTCTTTTATTTAAGTTATTATTAATGGGATAGTATAAACTATCCCATTTTACCATTAAATCTTACTTGATTTATAAATTAATACTCTTCAGGTAACATCATAGTTACAATTTCATTAAAATCATTAATAGCCCAAAATTTAATACCATTATACTCAAACACTTGTAAATATTCTGCACTATTACCATACCTTTGAATGATACTATTCAAAGCACAAAATGAAATTTCTTCTGCTTCTGTTCCAAATGCATTCTTAAATCCATTCGTATACACAATCAAAGCTTTTGTAAAATCATTAAATATACAAGCATCTGGATCTTGTTCTTTATGAAAAAGTTTATATTTCATATTTATCTCCTTTAATCTTTTTAAAATTTATTAAACTCTCGACATCTCAATATCTAGTTAGTTGTTTCTTTCTTATGTAACTCCTTCATCATATCTTTTTCACGAGTTTCAATACAAAAATTAACATTTTTCAAAAACCTAATTATATCTTCTTCATTCTGTGGTAAATATGAATTATTTTTATTAGACCTTTTAAAATATTGTTTAATATTATTATTTTCATCTACATAATTATTGAAAAAATTCATATTAATATAATTCTCCCATTCATTAGGACTTAAATCTTTTTGAAGTAACTTTAATCCCATATCCCAGTAATCATTAAATTTACGACTAGTATTAAATCCATCTGGTACAATAGCAATATTTCCAATCGTATGAGTTAATACCGCAAACTTTTTTAATTCTTCTGAATTATGAACTTTAGAGAAAACTTCAAAATTTTCAATCAAAAATTTTGCCCAAGTCATTCCATCATAAACTTTTAAAAAAGGGTGATTTTTTTTATAGTAAGCTAAATATTTTTTTTGAATTTTGCCATCATTATTAAACTCCTTAAATGGTGAATAACGCATATCAGGAGTTGATATATTTAAATGGCTTTTTTGTGGAATTTTTAATGGAACTTCATCTTTCATTGTCCCTTCTGGCTTAAATATTTTTGGATAAATTATTTGTAAATAACACTTATAAGTTGTCCAAAATGAATTCATTATATCTTTATGCTCTGTATTTGAACTAGGAAATAATTTTTTAAACAAATCATCAATTACTTTATAATTTTCAATATGTCCTCGTTTAAATTTATTGAAATTAAAATAATCATCTTCTTTATCACGATAATTGTTATCTTTATATGCTAATTCATATGCTAATAAAATATTCTTAATTGGATTTTCATTATTATAAAGATCTCCTAATAACTTCTTTTTAAAATCATAGTTTTCTATTAAATCTATCATTTTAATTCCTCCTCATTTACTATTATTTTTTATTGTAGAATTGTATCCTTATTCATTTGCAATAAAAATATTCAATTTTCAAAGAGCGATAATTAGCAATTAGAGATTTCATTTCTCTTTAAATTCTCCATAACTTATATTACATATATTAACACTTTTCTTTTTTTATGTCAATATATATTCTCTTTAAATTCTCCACTTTTTTTCATAAAAAAATTAGGATACAATTATCCTAATTTTTTATAACTAAAACTAAATTTTTTAATTATTAAATATTATTTTACCAATCATAACCATTATATAGAAAATTACCATTTGCATCATAAGTATTTCCGTTGGAACGATCTATCCATAAATCTGTACCAGGTATTTTTTCTTCAGTATCTAAATCAACACTCCAAACATGATCTAGTTTACTTATATCAACTTTACCACTAGAGTTATTACTGCTAGAACTTGAACTACCACTTCCACTAGAGCTATTACTACTAGAATTTGATTTATTTGAACTACTACTTACGCTAGAATTATCACTACTAGAATTTGATTTATTTGAACTACTACTTACGCTAGAATTATCACTACTAGAACTTGATTTATTTGAACTACTACTTCCACTAGAGCTATTACTACTAGAACTTGATTTATTTGAACTACTGCTTCCACTAGAATTATTATTATTTTCTGAATCAGTATTAGATTTAGAACTATCTTTATCTTTTTGATCTTGTTTTTCTTCAGATTTTTCTTGAGTCTTATCAGTAACCTCGCTCTTATTTATTTTAATTGTTTTATTTTCATAAGTCTTATAAGAAAAAAATAATCCAATTAAAATAAATATAATTAAAAATGAAATTATAATATATTTATTTTTCATAAAAACTATCATTCCTTTCGCTGTGCTCAAGGCACAAAATTGGATGAAAAATGGTATAATACATACATTTTTCGTTAATAAATCTAATAAGTAAGTAAATATACTACAGAGCACGGCGGGGTAAGTGAGAAAAGTGCCTATCGGCAAATCCGCATAAAAACTTGTGCCGAATATCTATCTAAGTACAAATAATTGTGCCATGAGCACGTAAGTTAATCTTTGTTTTAGCAAAGACCGTTAAAAAACTAGGATATTCAGTCAATGTTTACTTACTTAATTTTTTATTTAAGGTGATAAAATGCTTAAAATTGTTCATCCAGTATGTTGTGGTATTGATGTTCACAAAAAATTTATAGTAGCTACAATTGCTTCTACTAATTCTAAAAATATCACAACATATAAAACTAAAAACTTTCAAACATTTACCCATAATTTAATTGAATTCAAAAACTGGTTATTAAGTAACAATTGTACTGAAATATGCATGGAAAGTACCGGTAAATACTGGTTACCAATCTATAACATTCTTGAAGATACTTGTAATATTACACTTGCAAATCCTAAATTTATAAAAAATATTCCTGGTAAAAAAACTGATAAACGTGATTCTTTATGGATTACAGATTTACACAAGCATGGTCTAGTTAGGGGGAGTTTTATTCCTCCAAAACAAATCAGAGAACTTAGAGATTTAATGAGATACAGAAGTAAATTAGTTAATTTTCGTTCTAGTGAAAAAAACAGAATTCAAAATTCATTAACTGTATCTAACTTAATGATTTCTAGCGTTGTATCTGATACATTTGGTAAATCTTCTTCAGCTATTATTAAATATGCATTGGATCATCCCGAAAAGCTGAATATTGATTATACTGAATTTCTTCATGCTAGACTACTACCTAAAGCTGAAGAAATAAATCTATCTATGCAAGGCAATATATCTAAAGAGCAATCAAGCAAAATGAGAGTTTCATTTAACCATTTTGACTATATAAATAATTGTTTGACCCAACTAGATAATGTAATTTCTATCATTTCTTCAGACTACCAGGATCAAATATCTTTACTTTCTTCCGTACCAGGAATTACACCTAAGTCTGCCGTAGGCATAATTTCTGAAATAGGTGTTGATATGTCTAAATTTGATACATCAAAGCACCTTTGTTCTTGGGCAGGATTAACGCCTCAGAACAATGAAAGTGCAGGAAAAAAGAAAAGTGTTCGTATAAGTCGTGCCGGTTTATATTTAAAACCTTTGCTTGTTCAATGTGCCAATGCAGCTATTAAAGATAAATCATGTCCTTACTTTAAATATAGATATGAATCTATTAAAAAAAGACGTGGACATAAGAGAGCTATAATAGCTATTTCAAGAATGCTACTTACTTGTTGTTACAATATGTTACTAAATAATAAAGAATTTAATTCTTCATTATACGATTCTTACTTAAGTGATTGTGTAAATCAAACTAAATCTATAGATAGGATGATTAAATATCTACAAACTCAAGGATTTGTAGTTCAAACACAAGTTGAAGAATCACTTGGAATTACATGATAATTAACCAGTAAATCAATTTTCCACAAACTCCGTTTTTATTTTTTTTAATATTTAAAGGGAGTTATTTAGTGTGCAATCCCTTCGGGTATCTTTTTTCAAGTTAACCTCCTAAAATTATTTATTAACATAATTTTACATATTTTAAGCATATCTGTCAAAATATGTAAAATTAATTATAAAATAACAATCAAAAAAATACTTCATATTGGTTTATTTTTTACTATTTATTAATATTATTTTTAAAATAAAAAAGAACCCTTTTACAGGTTCATATAAGTTCATCTTTTTCCAAAGCTATCATTACCTCATCTACATAATCATTTATAGCTTTTTTAGTTTCTTCTGAATAATCTTTCATTAAATATTTATTCATTATATCAAAAAGAATAATATCAACAGAAGGTTGATCAGTTTTTTGAATTTGATTTATAGCAATTCTTAATAAATATTTAATTGTTGCACCAATAGTAATAATTTTATTTAATTCTAAATAATTTGTTAATATTCTTTTTAACTGTGTTAACTTTTCCTCAGTTTCAAATGAAATTTGTAACTTTGGTCTTAGTGCTCCTTGAGGTAAATCATAACTCTTAATATTAACATCAATATTGTCCCATTTAACTTCTTCCCATAAATCATAAGTATCATCAATAGCCTTTGTAATTACATCGCCTTTAGTAAAGTTGATACCTATTGTTTCTTGATAATAGTCTTTTAATTGTTCAAGCATTTCTGCTGTCTCAAAAGCAATTCTTATTTGTAATTCCATAATAGTCACCTCAATTCTATATTAACAAAAGTATCCTTTTAAGTCAATTAAAAGGATACTTATTTTCTCCATAACTACACCATTCATCCTTTTAACCCTTTACTCTAAAAAAGTACAGGTACTACGTACCCATAATACAAGGTCTGAAAAAATGAGGAGGTTTTTTTTCTCCCCTTAATGTATAATTTAATTAACTGATACGCAAAAAAAGAATAGACTTATAAAAGTCCATTCTTTCGCATATATGTAATATGTCTCTCTAAAGTCTTGGTCGTCAAACTTAAAACTTTAGAGATATCTTTATTTTTAAAGCCTTTTTCTCGGAGGCTTTTTATTTTTTCCCTTATTTGCTCAAGTTCTTCTTTTTTACTTTGTTTACCTTCTGCTTTTAACTTATCTTTATATGCTTTGCTATTTCTTAAATTCTTCCTTCTCTTATACTCTCTCTTAGAGATAATCGTATTCATATAAGTTTCTTCTTCTTCAGTTATTCCTAATAAGTCTATTGTAAATGATACTATATAGATGTACATAAAATGGAATATAAAAATGTACAAAATTATACAAATTTCTGCTATCCTTATCCCTGGAGGGATAGCCATGATTTTAAATTTAATAGGACAAATTAATATAATTAAATCAATGAATTTTAAACCAAATTACTCTGAATTAGCCAGAGAGCATGGAATTGATAGAAGAACAGTGAAAAAATACTATGATGGATATGAAGGTAAACCACAAACTAGAAATAAATCTAGCAAATCAGATTAATACTTAGAGGAAATCAAATTAAAGTTTGGTTATAAAAAAGTGAGATATTGGTGATTTTAAAATAACCAAACCTTTAACAGAATTACACTAAAGTTTGATTATTTCATAAAAAAGAGACTAAGCGATAACCTGCTTAATCCCTGTATTTATCTTATTTTTAGTCTTATTTATTCTTTCGTCTTCCCTTTTATCCTAATTATTTTCTACTTTTAATCACACTTTCGTAGATTAATCAGAGTTTAGCAGGAATAATTAGACTTTATTTAGTGGCTACAATTATTTCTTTAATTTTACTACTGTTTCACAGTGGCTAATAGGACTTGCATTGATGTCCAAGCAGATTGAAGCTGTAATTTTCCCTTTTTTACATATGTTCGTTCGTGGGAATAAGTCGACGGTACTTTTTTGAGTTTTGACGTTTTCGGGAATACGTCTATCATTATTAAATATTTTTTCTACATTATAACATGCTATTAATTTTTACCCATTTCATGAATTAACCACTCAAAATTTTCACGCCAATAAGCTTTCATACCATCTTTGTTTTTCCATATAGCTTCTGGCCCCGTGGTTCTATCTAAGTCTATACCAAATCTCCCATTCTCAGATTGCAAAACCTGTGCAGTACGATTTTTACCACACTGATAACACTCATTAATATTATCTGATTCTATAATAACTGCACAAAAGTTCTCCATAGAGCGAACCTTTAATACCACAGATAGCTTATTCCTAAAAATCTCATCTTCAATATGCTTGTGTTTGTTTACAATAATATACCTCTTATTGTTGATTTTCTTTAGTTCTTTAGCATATAGTAAAGAAAGAACTTTTTCTGGTTTCAGAATATCATTTCCTTCAACTAAGCAAAATACAACATTCTTATCCTTAACTTTATAAACATATATTCCATCAGCCACTCTTTTTGATTGACTCAAGATCTTATCGATACCACCAACTGGTATCTCTAGCTGATAATTCTTATTAGGAGTCTTCGATTGGTTATGGCTATTATCTTGAGCTGCACAATCATCATCCAATGATGTATCATAAACATATATGCCTCCTGGTGAATTTAACTCAGGGGTTCCCTTCATAATATTGTATGGTTTTAGTTCCTTACCATGTGTATTGAACCCATATACATATGAGTGGGGATTAGAAACTTTACCGTCACCGCCCATTGTAACAAAATTGTAGCATGAATTTTCTATTGCTCTAACCTTATTATATTTATACCACTTGTCATAAACAATATTACCACCAGTGCTGTTAATAATAACATCAACACCTTTTAATCCATACATCCTACTAAACAATGAATGATTACAGTCATAGCAGATAGTCATTCCTATCCTATATCCTTTATATAAGATAGGTTCAAACATTGACTTGGAAAGTTCACCATAGTATTCTAATTGAAATGCAGAATATGCAGTCATAGTATGCTTAATATACAAAGCATTAGCTGTTTCAGTTTCATTTGCAAAGGCATTAGCAAAAACACTAAAAATAGTGCCATACTTATCTTCACTGCTTACAATCACAGCTTTTCCAATTTCTTCACTAAAATCAAGACAGGCTTTAAAAATATTATTTACATCTTCTTCAATACATATATCTGCATTTGTTAATAAAGAATTGAAAGAGCAATAACAAAACTCTGGCAAAACAAAAATATCGAAATCAGATTTCTTCACAACTTCTAGAGCATTTGCAAAATCAGCTTTGTTTTTAAGTTCATCTGTCTGCAAATATAATCCTACTTTCAAACCACCATTGCTCTGTATCTTAGCATTTTTCGCAACTTCCGATTTTATATTCAGTAGCTTTTTTAATCTCCCCTCTGCCTCGTCAGATTCAAAATCTATCTGTCCATGCATTATCCTAACTAATTTATATCCATGCTTGCTTGCTTCAATATCTCTTATGCTATCATAATAAGCTCTTATTTCATCTCGATTGACTGGTTGTCTATCTTTTGCATTTATATCATTACATGCCTTTATCCATAATTGTCTATCAAAGTACACTGAAATATCGGGATAAGACAATAATGATACTTTTCTTGCCTGTGAAAAATGCTGCCTTTCATCATATTCAATAATCAATTTTTCACTTTCGCAAACAAAGTCGCACCTTAATCGAACATTTCTCTTTGCAAATGCTTTATCTCCTCTATATTCAAATATCGATTTGTATAGATTTTCATAATCTCCCTCAATTATATCTGGCGTCTTCAACCAAGGGAATGTTTTTTCACATACGATGTCTCCATTAAACATTCTATTAAGCAACAACTGCAATTCATTTTTTTGCTCTATGACAGCTTTTGATGGAATTTTAATCGTATCAGCTGATATCTGTTTTTTTGCAGGTATTAACTTAGGTTGTACTGTTTCAACCTTCTTTTTCGATTGTTTTTGCTTTATAACTGATTTTGTATCTATATGCTCTGATTTACCTGTATAAAACATTTCAAATCCCAGTCTTTCAAAAAAACGCACCGTTTCCATACCACCACCAAAATTATTCTTTCTGATTTCTTTTCCATGTGCCACCTTATATGCCATTCCACGAATATGCTTAGCAGGTAGCTTCTTGCCATTATATATAAGAAATGTGCACTTTGGATTTGGATATTCTGGATTTTCAGTATGAAAAAGCTCAATTGCTTTTATGACATCTTCCCTTGTAATATCAATCCAATTAATCTTTGCCATTTTCACCTCTCCATTTCATTCTTTTAAATTTATTTTTCATAATCCTTTCCATCATTTAACACTTCACCACTAAACACAAATAAATCGTCAATGGGGGACGTGTTGCCGGATATAATCTATTAAATCTGTATCCCCAACATATACTCCACCACAAAGTGAGCCTTTGAAAGTATATTTCATATTATTTGTATCAGTGATTTTCATTTTCTAAATACCTATATCCGTTGCATAACAAACCATCCCTGTTATCCTAGTCAAAGCATTCCAATGACTTGATATGCTACTTTCCCATACGGATGTTCTTTAGTTCCAGTTAATAGACCATATATAATACCTAATTAATTTTTATCTACCTGACTTATAAAATAAAAACTACTTACACACTTTTATTGACAAACCCCTTAATAATACTTTATTTTTCAATTTCAATTATAATCCCAGTCATATCCACAGTCTTTGCAATATCCTTCATCCTCATTTAGTAAATATAAATTATCACTTCCACAAGATGGACAAATACCTTGGTATATATAATAGCTATCTGCTTTATAGCTAAATGTTTCTGGAAGGTTTTCAGATTCCTCTTTTTCCTTTTTACTTTCATAATCTTTTCCATCAGCCACACACTGTATCCATCCGTCATTAAATCCAGCTGAATATCCTTCGTCATATTTGCTGTTAATAATCCCATCCCCTCCAGCATCATCTATTTGAGCTTTGTAATAACCATCTTTGTATCCGTCTTTGTATCCTCTTTCATATTCACTTTCTTGCTTTTTATTTGAAGTATTGCTTGTTTGTGTTTTTTCATTATCCTTGTCTTTTTCTTCATTTTTGATTTCTGGTTTTTCGATAACCCACTTAGCTTCTTTTCCACAATCTTTGCAGTACTTGGTTACTTCTTTGGATTCAGCTGCACATTCACTGCAGTAGATTATTTTTTCTTCTTTTGATGCTTCTTCTGTTTTTTCATTGCTTTTGGTGCATCCTGTGCTTAGACTTAATACTACTATTAGTGCTAATATTAATTTTTTCATATCTTACTCTCCCTCATAATTCAAAGTACTATTTGGGTAAATTTATGTAATTATATCATATCAGATTTTTATGAAATACTAAGGTATTTAGTTATTGATGGAGTTACTATAGATTTAAACTAGAATGATTAATTATTTTGATTTCAACTTTTCAATTACTTCAAAAGCAATATAACTTATTATTTTACCCTCATAAAACTTATCTTTGAAATACAGATCATATATATTTAATTTCTTAGAGCATCTATCATCATAAGTTTCAAATCCTAACATACCTAGATGTTACAAATATAGCATGTTCTTGACATAAAACGTCAAGAACTTCACCCCTGGGTGAAATTTCGAGACACTCAGTGGCTCAGTTGCTACCATTTCTTGAATCACATCTTTAAACATGTCTTTTAGATAATTTCCAATATCACCTTGGCTACTAAGTGATTCATCTGCAATAATTCTTCTTATAATTCTTTCATTTAATATACTCATAAAAATACCCCGTCCTGGCATCTGACTTTACATTTTTATAATTGCCATAAAGGAGTATTTATTTCATCATAATCAAAAATTATTTTACATTACCGTTAAACATTTCTATTTCAACTTTTTTAGCTTTCTTTCCATAATCATAATTTGATTCATATAATCTTTTTCTTCATTGGACATACTAATTTTTTTCATCATTTCATCAATATATCTTTCATAATCATCAATTAATTTGTCATATCTAACTTTATCGCTTTCAAATATCTTTGTTTGTTTCAAAAATTCTTCTGCTTGTTTAAGTAACTTTTTTTCATATTCATATGATGCTTGTTGATATCCCTCTTTTTTACCTACATGTTTTCCTTGATTAAATGCATGCTGTGTAAACTTATCACTTAATATAGTGTATTTATAACCTGTACCGGCTAAATCACCTAATGTAACTTTTCTATCTCTTTCATCTGTATAGACTACATCTCCTCTATTTTTAAAAAAATCTAGTATTCCCATCAAATTCCTCCATCAGAATAATTATAATTATCTTGCTTTAATAAGCTTTCTCTCCATAATCATAATTTTATTTAAATATGTTTCTTCTTCACTTGTTAATGATTGTTTATCACTCATTTCTTCAATATAAATTTCATATTAATTTATAAGTTGTTCATATTCATCTCTCTGCTGATTGAAAGTATTCTGCTGATTTTAAAATTTTTCTGCTTGCTTCAGTAATTTTTTTTCATACTCATAAGAAGCTTGTACATATCCTTCTTTTTTCCCCTCATGCTTACCTGCATTATAAACATGACTAACTACTGGCATATCCTCTAAATAAGTTTCTTTACATTCTTCTTTTAATCCATCAACTACTCCAAAGGTTTCAACATTTTCAACAATACTCTTCAATCCATATCCTGGTATTAAGCTTTTCTTTAAAAATCTTTTAAATCCCATCCTATACTCCTAAAATTTATATTCTTCACCTTGAATTAATTTATTAAAACCACCAAATACAAACTCCTTTTTCACTTTTTGGATGTATGCTGTATCAGTGACCAAGCGATACATTGTAACCATCAATCCACCTACATCTAAATCTTTAATAGCTGATTCATTTCCTGCTATTGCATTGCCTCCAACCCAAATAATATTACTACATGAAGATATTATATTTGAATATAAAAGGATTTTTCTTGTTTTTACCTCATATAAATCACGGCTTGGATATTTTTCAGAATTATAGTATAATCCATGGATTAATGTAATGAGCATGTTTATTAATATAGCAACCGCTGCCTGTGTCCCTACAACTGCTACATCCTTTAATAAACATAAACTATCGTACCCTTCTTTATAAAGTTTTCCAGCCAAATCTGGTGAAAATATTTCTAATAATGGTATTGGTAATCCAAACTTAGTATACACATCAGACTTTAAATGTAGTGCTTGTGCAAAAATTGCAGCTGGTAAGCGTTTATTATCTTCTTTTATACTTTCAATGGCCATCATAAAAGCTTGGCCTATATTCGTTTTATAATCCCAGTGCTTTGGCCTTGGTTCATTTGAAATTTTATATGTACTAAAATCTTCAAGTGTTATTGTATCTGAAATGATATTAATAGTACCAAACAGCCATCCTGCAATTGGATCGTGACCAAGTGTATGTATTCTATGATAACCGGCTTCCATATTTATACCAAATTTAGGTGATCCAACCGAAACGTCATATGGAACCCCATCATATACAATTTCTAACCAAGTCCTATATTTTTCACTTTTATTATGATCCCACTTTTCACTATGCTTTTCTTTATACTTATCTCTTTTTTCTCGCTCCATTTTTTTTATACCAGAATCATTGTCTTTAACTCTTGAATCACTTATTTTTTTATCTGCCAATGAATTGATTTTAGAAATAAGAACCCATCTTCCAATCTGTAACGCAGTAGCAAATAATAAAAATTTAACATCCGTCGAATCTAAACCTGTTTGCCTTTCAAACTCTAAATCTAAATTGTCGAGGATCTTTCTTGAATTATGTGCTACTTCAGCCACCCTAAATGATTCATTAGCTATAGTCTCCATATTTCTTAGTGTTTTTTCTGAACTACTACTTACTTCTTTTCTTCTTCTACGTAACTCTTCTATATCCATAATTTGTCCCATTACCTCGTATTCTTTAAACTTTCCATGCTCTTATATTTTTTTCACTATACCATGAAGACGGGTGTGTGCCTTTAATACACATATTTAATTTATTATCACTATACTCATTAATTGCTAGCTGAGTTAATTCTTGTAATGTTGTTTTTTTATTTATTTTTGTAATTTTCTGCAATCCTATTTCATTATCACAAATATCTTCTAGATATTTTTTATTTATTACTGTTTTAGTTCTTTGTGGTGCTAATGAATCCAGTTTATGGGAACCTATTGTACATAAATTCACAATAATATCAGCACTATATTTCTCTAACCTTTTAATAAAAGTTTTATCAAAGCCTCTACATAACCATAACTTTAACCATATTCTATCTCTAAATTTATCAGTATCCTCACCTAAGCTACACTGAAATTGAATAGCATTGGATAAAATAATATGATATTTTCCATCAGGAATATATTTTTTTATATTATCAATAAAATGATTATCAAGATTACATCCTGTCACACCAAGTGCAGGAGCTGGAGCAATACTGCATTTTGATTTATTAAATTCATCAATATGAGGACTCTCTAAAACAATTAATATAATTTTTTCTCTACTTTGTCTAATTAATTGTAATTTTTCCTCTGATATTTTAATTTCATTTCTACCTATATTTCTTAAGTTTTTGCAGAACCATAAATTACTAGTAACAGCATTGCTATTTATGCTAAAAGTTCCTACATAATTATCTTCACATAATTCAAAACTTATACTATTCAAACCATCGGTGTTTATTCCACTAACTACACTTATAAATTCATCTTTACACGTTTGTAATTCTTCAGTTTGTCCATATTTCTTCTCCATTATCTATACGTACCTCTTATCCAATTTATTAATCATCATATATATAAATCTCTCATCTTTTCAATAGTTTCCATCATTTCTTCCCTAAACTTATCAGAATCAAGAACTTCTACAGAATCCCCCTGGCTCAAAAGCCACATTTTTATACCTTTACCAAACAAATTTGCCTCTACTGTGTATTCTCCTTTTTCCTCTACTACTGTCGCATCAGGCAATCTATCTTCAACTGCCTCGATGGATCTGCCTGTAAATCTAAACTTTACCCTTTCCAGTTCTCCTGTCTGCATAAATTGAATTGACTTTCTAAACTTTCCATCTTGAAATCTTTTGCTATAATCCACTTTATATTTTTTATCAGTGATGACTAAATCTTTGATTCTGTCTACTCTATAAATAGCAGGATATTCATAGCTCTTTCCTTCAATAAAAGCTACCAGGTAAAAATAATACTCTGAAAATAACAATCCTTGTGGACAAATATTTCTTTTCGAAATTTCTTCTTGTAATTTCCCATCAGTACCTATTTTAAAATACCCAATGCTCAATATTTTTTGTTCTTTTATAGCATTGCTTATTTGCCATAACTTACTTAAAAGTTCCTTGCCGTGTTTTGGTGATTTATAGTGATGTAACTCATTTCTAATAATTCTATTAATATTATCTTTATCTTCACTTATACAGTTTTCAAGGAGCTTGTCTAACATATCTTTTAACTCAGTCTCTATAAAACCTCTACTTTCTAGAAGAACCTTAGAGATAGCTAAAACTTCATTTTCATTGAGATTCTTTTCATGTTTTCCTCTAAGAATATATCCTCCTTTTTCTTTATCTGTTACAATTTCCTCACCTATCAACTCATCCTCAGGCTTTTCAACAAATTTTTTAATATCTTGTATATACCTATAAAAAGTTCTTTCATTAATATTAAATTTGTCTAATACCTCATGCTTTCTAACTATTTTTCCTTCAAGTAATCTATTATAAATGTATAACAACACTTCTGATTTAAATCTTTCCATATAAAAAAATTTTACTCCTTTAAATAATATACCTTAATTTATTCATTTATTACTTTTCTACATTTATCGCATAATTCCTCTTTTTTCCCCTTTTAATTCTATACATTTCTGTATCTGCCCTTTTTATTAACTCCTTACTAGTTAAGTTTTTTTCTGTTTCTTTACCATATTCATAAAATCCATAGCTAAAGCTCAAATTATATTTTTCATTATTTTTATTAATTTCTTCTACCAATTTTAAAATTCTCCCCCATACTGTATTGACTTCTTTCATTGTTGTTTTAGGAAATACTACTAAGAATTCATCTCCACCCATTCTAATTACAAAGTCAGTTTTTCTAATGCTTTCTTTTAAAATTTTAGCTGTACTTATTAAAAGTTTGTCACCCTCTTCATGTCCAAAAGTATCATTTATAATTTTTAATCCATCCACATCAATAAAGCAAATAACCATATTTTTATCATTGCTATTTGATAATTTAAATTCTCTTTCTAACAACTCTAAACCTGATTTTTTATTTAGTACTCCTGTCATTGCATCTATACTAGCAAAGTAATTTAACTTTTTATTTTCTAACCATAATTTCTGCAACATATCCTCCTTATGTATCAAAATCTCAATAAGCTTTTCTCTATTCATATTATCGTAATTCACTTTATCTCCCACCCTTAATATTTATATCATTTAAACTTTATCTTAATTATAAACTTTATGACTGACACACATTGTCAGTGAAAAATAATAATGCTAATTTTTTAAAAATACTCAAAACAAAAACACCCACAAAGCCAGCTCCTACTGAAGCAAACCTTGTGGGTGTTATCTTAAATCCTTATATATTCCATTATATTCCTTAAAGAGAAAAGTTATTATGATAGGTAAGTCAAATTGTGAAAATTGTGATTTAATCTGCCTATTACTTTGTCTAAAATTACACACAAGAACCCTAAGATCTTTCTAACCCCCATTATATCAATCACTAAAAAGGGAACCGCTAGAATGGTGCTCTTATTATGCCTAAGAAATTCACAAAATAAAGGATATCTCAAATAGATATCGTTTCCAATGAATTGACTTGTTATTACTTTCTATTAATTATTTTAATATCCATAATAACTATATCTATTAAGCTCATCACATCTATCAAGTGTCAAATCCACTAATGTTTGATACTTAATAAGTTCATCGTTTCTTAAACTTTTTTCTTGTTTTATTTTGTCTTTAGCCCATGCAACTTGTTCTTCTTTTAAAATCTCAAAATCTTCATAACTTTCTTCTTTTATACCTTTATATAAATTATTAAGCAATTCGTCACTTAATTCATATACAACCTTAGCACTTTCTATATCATTTATATTATATGATCTTAAAGTATTGATTAATATGTCATTATATCTTAAAAAACCGGATGCTTTAACTAATACTTCTTCAGCCTCTATAGATTTCTGTTTAAAATCACTTCTAATATTTTGTGCTACAGAAATATCATTTTGAACTTTTTTAGCCTCTTCACTTTTTTTAGTTTCTTCATACTTTTCAGCTTGGGACTTTAAATTTTCACATTCTTTCTTAAAATCCTTTGCTATATCTCTAACTAAATTACTCTCACTATCTATATTCAATATCGTATCACATAATTGTATAGCAACATCATATTTTTTATTATCTTTAGAATCTACTGCTTCTATTAAGTTATTAATTTGATTGTAAAGCATCTTTGCTTCTTCTTCATCTGGTTTTTCTTCTAGAGCTAAACTAAGGAAGTTTCTACCTTTTTCATACTCTTTACTCGCTATTGCTTTTTTTCCCTCTTCAATATATTTGTTATAAGATGAAGTATCCTCCTTACTACATCCTACAATAAATAAACACATAACTAATAATATTCCTAGTATTCTTTTCATTTACTTTCATCTCCATTTCACCCAAATTTTATAATATAGCATAGTAATTATATATAATTTTTCGATAAATTTCTATACTAATTTACAATACAATAAAAAGGCCATTGATTTTAAACAATGACCCTCACAATTGCCATATTTACTACTAATTAACCTTTTGTAATTCACCACCTGGATAATACAAATAAACTTCAAATGTTTCTTTATCTACTAGATAATTACAATCACTCATAGCATCACCATACTGTTCACTAAATACATAGTACTTGGATTTAAATGACTCACTTTCCCTAGCTATATAGCTCTTATTTGCGTTGGTATAAAAATATGTATATCCCTTTGAATCACTTACATTATATACTGATTGCAATGCCTTTTGAATTTGATTTTTCGTATATTCTTCTCTTTCCTTAGCTTCTTGCTTTTTAATATTTTCATTGCAAGTGTTTAGCAACTTTTTAGATTGACTAAGTACTGATTTAAACTCTTGATTATCTGATATTTGTTCAATAATATAATCTAAGTTATTTTTTGCTTCTTTATACTCTCCATCGTCTATCAATTTTTTTGCATTTTTAAACTTATCATTAATCATTGATTTAAGTTTATTATTTTCATCAACTATACTCTGTACTTCTTCTTTTAATTTATTACTCGCCTTTTTTATTATATCGCTATCGCTTTCACTACTATTTATTTTTTCACACAATTTTATTACTTCATTGTATTTTTTATTTTCTTTTAATTTTAAAGCCTCATTTAACTTTGTAACTTGATTTTCTAATGCATCAGCTTCTTTATCATTGTTTTTTTCTTCCAATGCTAACGAAAAGAAATTTTCTGCTTCTTCATATTCTCCATTAGCTACAGCTGTTTTACCGCTAGTCATCATTTCCTCATATTTTTTATTGGTACATCCTGTAATAAATATGGTACATACCATAATCATTATTAATATTTTTTTCATATTTCCCCACTCTCTAAAGTTCGTTCTGTTAACTTATTTATATTTGAATCTCGACCCCGATAGAGTTTACAATAGTTTCATCACAAGTATAGACACCATAATCAATACTATTAATTTATATTATTCTCTCAACGCCACAACAAGGGCTATTTTAACATATTTATTAGATTACATGAATATTAAAGTATCTCATGTAACTATTTCTAAATGGATTAAAAAGTTTGATAAATACTTTAAATCCATAAGCTATGAGCTTACCAAAGGGCTTTACTTAGGTAATTCTGATGAGTGGCATGCTGATGAAACTGTAGTACGCATTGCTAGTAAAAAGCACTATCTTTGGATTTTCATAGATTCTGAAACTAGATTAATAGCATCTTGGAATCTAAATCAATCCAGAGGATCTGAGTGTGCATTTTCTCTGTTTAAAAAAGCTAAAACCCTTGTCAGTCCTAAATCAATTGTTACAGATGGTTTACCTTCGTACATCGAGCCTATAAAAAATACTTTTAAAAACTCTACTAACATTGTTGTAGAAGATTTTGATGATGATATTTCTAATAATTTAATAGAATCATTCAACAAAACTTATATCTTGTAGTATAATAAATTTGTAATTAAAATAAATGTTCTACACTATACAAATATATTTCTACTTTGATTTTATAACTCATATATCTATAAAATTAAATCTGTGTTGTCATTTTGTAATGCATTACTTATACTATCAAAGTCTTTTAATGGGGACTCTTTTACAATATCACTTATACCATTCATAGCTGCTATCGCTACTGAATCTTTATCTTCATCTAATGCTCTTTCAAGTACATCAAAGCTTTTATCTATAACCTTCTGTCTTTCATTAAATATAGCTTCTGATATATTTTCTACTGTTTCTTTATTTGATTTGATCTTGGCTAAATGAATTTCTGTTGCCTTTTCAATAGCTAATCTTTTAGTAGTTTCTTCTTCTTTAGTTTTCTCATAATCTCTTTTAGATTCTACTACCTTATTAAATACATCTAAAGCATCTTTTGAATTTAAGTTATCTAAATTAAAACAACCATTTTTCTTACTTACTTTTTTATTATTTATTACTTCGCCTTTCATATTGCCTCCTAAACATATAGCTTGTTTACATCGCCATACATACCTAAAATATTCTTAGTTTCTTCACTTATAAGTCCATTTTCTGTAAGTACAGGTGCTTTTATTATTTCTTTCATAGAACTTATAAAACTACATGATCTGACTATAGTTTTCTTTTCATCATTAGTACATTCATTCATATTTATTTGTCCATTTTTAGACCTAATATTATTTATATCTCTTAGTTTACCTAATATATCTTTTGAATAAACTCTTCTAAATTTTTCTAATGTATTATGTATTTCCTCTACTCTCACATTTACAGAGTTTTCTAACCAACTAATAGTTCCTTCTATCTTTCCTACTTCCTCTTTAATTTGAGAGTAGTATCTAGTAGCTTCTGTTAATTTTTTCTCTGAATTTTGTGCATACTTGTGTGACATAATTATAGCAGTTGGAACTAAAGATATTCCACCTAGCATAACTTGTCCACCAGCCATACCTGCACCTCCCGCTTTAACAGCTCCTCCTCCTAAAGCTGCTAATGTAGCCCTCTGAGCTGCTGCCCCACTAAGTGAAGATATTGCAGTACCTGTGGATGCAACACCGAAATTTGCAACTAAACCAGTAGTTAATGATGACATCACGGCAGATGCTCCTAATCCATCTAATGAACCTTTTGCTATTTTTAAAGCCTCTATAGATGTTTTCTTAACTTCTTTTATTTCTTCTGGAGTAAAATTAAACTTGAATTCAGATATAGTAGTCTCTGTTTGCTTTATATTTTTTATTTTCTCAATTATAGCTATAGACTTCAGTATTTCATTTGCATATATGTTTACCTTTAGTTTATTTAATTTTTGCATCTTATCTATAGTTTTCTTTTGGGCTTTATCTAATTTATTATTAATATCTTCATAGATATTCTTAGCTTTTGCTATTTTTTCATCTGCTTCTACACTATTTGAAAATCCTTCTATTGAAGTCATTCCACTATATGTAAGTCCAGCACCAACCGTTGCTGCTCCTAAAGCTGCCGTTGCTGTAGTCGTTACACCTACTACTCCTGCACCTGTTGCTATTGCACTACCTACTGCTGTTGCTGCTCCTACAACTGCCGTTCCTGCTGCTGTTGCTGCTGCTGATCCTGCTATTGCACTACCTGCTGCTGTTGCTGCTCCTACAACTGCGGTTCCTGCTCCTGCAACTGCAGTTCCTGCTGCTGTTGCTGCTGCTGATCCTGCTATTGCGCTACCTGCTGCTGTTGCTGCTCCTGCAATGGCCGTTCCTGCTGCTGATCCTGCTATTGCACTACCTGCTGCTGTTGCTGCTCCTGCAACTGCAGTTCCTGCTGCTGCTACTGCTCCTGCTGCTGCTGATCCTGCTATTGCACTACCTGCTGCGGCTGCCCCTGCTGCCGCTGCTGGTAATACTATTGGTGCTGCTGCAACGGCTACCGCTGCTCCTGCAACACATGTTAAAATTTTACCTAATTTCCCCATATTAATCCTCCTGTCATTTATCTAAAATCTTTTTTCAAATCTAGGACACATTTGATTTGGTGTCCTTTCAAAATGTGCAAAGTCCTTTGGATACATACATTTAGCTTTTTTAGCGTTATCATATTTAAAGAATGTACTTTTATCATGAACTACATCCCCTAGCCTATATTCATCCCAATTTAAACACGTTGCACATAATTTATTATTTTAACCACATAATTTCCACATATGATACCCCTATATATTATCATAGTATATTTTAAGTAATTATTCTTCATTATATATAATAAGGTATTTCAATTGTTATTTTTTGTCATTTTTTGTAATTTAATTTATTTTATTTTTACTCTATCCATGATAATATGTAAGTCATGAATTATTTCATTGTCAACAAAGGAAAAGACCACATTGAATATTACTTCAATGTAGTCTCTATATACTATTACCTCTTTAACATAATCACTTATGAACTTCTTACATTCTGGTAGGTTTCTAGTTAAAATAAACTCTTTAAACTTACCAAACATACTTCTAATTTGATCTTCTGTTATATCTACTGATTCTACTCCATTACTTTCTATAGCCAATTCACTTATCTTTAAGTCTAAATTTAACTTTACTTATTCTAATTCATCTAACTTATCTTTAAGCATGTTGTTAACTATACCTCTCCTTATAGCATTAAGTATATTTTCAATTTCTTTATTTACTTTCTCTAACTTATTCTTAAGATTATTCAACATTTCATGATTATCATTAGACTTAGTTTTTAATCTTTCATTTAATTCCTTGCTTAAAGCTGGTATAGCAAGTTCTTTAAAAAATAGAATCTGTTGCAAAGTTTCAAGAGCCTCATCATCATAAAGCCTATAACCTGCTTCTGTTAATTTAGTTGGTTTTAATAATCCAATTTTATCGTAGTGATGTATCATTCTCACACTTATTCCCTTTAAATTTGAACTTTGTTTTACTGTTCTCATAATTTCATCTTCATCCTTGATTTTAGAGCTCTAATAAAACATCTACTCAACCGACATGAATTTCACTTGTGTACTGGACCTCTAATTTTAGACTACACTATGACATAATATTAGGGTCAATACTTTTTTGAATTTAATTTTTGTACTCTTCGATTTTAATTGTAACATATTTTTCAAATTTATTATTACTTGCCTAAGCTTTCCTAATTTATATAAGGCATCTCTATATGAGATAATTATATTATTTTTATCCCATATATTGTTTTTTGTTTTAGTATATGGTATATTTTTATTAGGGATAAATTCATTATTATTTTCCCATATAAAGGAGGGTTTCTATGAATAAAGTAACTAAAACTATTTCTATAAGTAAGGACTTAGATGAGATTATTCAAAATATAGCGAAGAACTTCTTCAATAACAATTACTCTGTAACACTAGAATCTATAATTAGAGCAGCAGATGAGAGCAATATTGAAATCAGTCAGGATGGTCAACTTATGAATATTCATTCTCTGAAAGTAGCTCCAAGCGGTATGAACTCTATTGATTTAACAAGATTTCCTTATAACGGTAGCGATAGCAAGTTTAGAGCAAACTGCTCAAGCAATTTTTCACCTTTACTGCAAACTGCTATATTTAAAATGATAAGTGTAATTATAAAATACTCTTATCAAAATTATAATACTTATAATGTCAACCATAAACATTTTATTGGCTTCAAAGAAAATGTAAGCATTTACCAGATAAATACTGATGGTTCATTAAATCACGGTGTTTATATAAATTCTCTTTTAACATTAGGTAGCAGTCAAAAAACTCCTAGAGATTATATTGAATCAAATTACTACCCTGAAAAGAGCGATAGATCTTTTATTTTTATATCTCTAACTGAGTTAAATAATATTGAAGCAAATGAGACTGTTTTTATCAGTCACCTTGAAAGATTTACTAGAAGCAACAACTTTTTTAATGATAATGATTTATGGAATCATATAAAGAAGTCGCTTGGTTTATTAGGTACAACGGTTAGTAATCTTCCAAGCCACATTGAAGACTATTTAATTAATAAATATACTAATGTTAATTTCAACTTGAATAATAAAAATATAGAAGCCCTAGAGCTATCTATTGAAGATATTTATACTGTAATTAATTATTTTGAAAACTTATTATAGTATAGAAAGGTTGGTGCAAATTAGAAAACACCAACCTTTTTACATGAACTACTATATATCATTTTTTTAAAAAATACCATTTCAATATCACAAGCCCTAAATCCTACTAAAGTATTGTTTCCTATTGAATCAGTAGCAAGTTCTTGACATAAACTATCGAGAACTATACCCCCTGGGGTTTTTGAGGAGAAACTCGGTTTCTCCTCTTACTGGATGTATGATCTACACCTACTTTTTATTTATAAATAATTGTATATTTATTCACTTACTTTTGCACCCTTTGTACGGTTACATTTCCAACAAAGTGTTTGTAAATTTTCTTCTGTAGACATACCACCTTTTGAAATTGGCATGATATGGTCAATTTCTAGCAATAAATTTCTTTCATCATTTGTAGATAACCCACATTTTTGACAAGTATAATTATCTCTTTGTTTTATTTTTTCTCTTAACTTTGAAGTCATTAATGCTCTTTGACCTGCTGCACTTTTCTTGAACTTAACAAGTTCTGATAGATATTCTACAAAATTATTTAGATTATTTATATCTAATTTAATATCACAACTAGTTGACTTATTTCCACCAGGACTCACATATCGAAATGTGTAAGTAGGGAAATATAATGTACTAAAATCAATTTCTTTAAAACCTAACTTTAGCATAAACTTCTTCATGCTAAACGTTCTAATAAGAGATGGAATATCATTTTTAATAGATTCTTTTATCTTTTCGAGTTCATTACTAAGTAATAATTTTCCTTCTTCTGCGGCAGAAAAATTATTTAAAACATTCTCAAAACTTTCTAATGATTCTTCATTTAGTTTTATATTAAAATACTTACATAAATATTTAAATGGTTGTTGTTCTGCATTTTTACATACACTTGCAGAACATTCATGAATGAATTCTGATTTTTTTGCTTTTAATTGCTCTTTTCTTTTAAAATTATATCTACTTGCATCATTTAATTCTGCAGTTCCATAGTTAATTTTTTTTACATCTGAATAAGTTTCTTTAAGTTCTTCAATATGATCATTCAAATCATTGCAACTTAAAATATAATCATTTAAATCTTGCTTTAGTTTGTTGAATTTTTCCCCTTTATAATATACATTTTCATAAACTTTCCAAGCTATAAATAGTATTAGAATTATAACAAAAAACATTTTTTACCTCTTCCCTTCGTTTTATTATACGTTTTCTACTATATCATTGTATTACAATAGTAAGAACTGCCCCTAGGGGCATCATAATCAAGTCATTGCAATGACTTGGCTTTCTATGTATGCTCTTAGTATTTAAAAATTGAAAATCTTTTAAATTATCCCCTATAGAACTTTATTGCAATGTTTCCAACAGTTTGTGTTGCAGTCCAATCAAATGCAAACCCTACTGGAGCACCTACGAGAGGAACCATTTTCATAAAACTTGTCATAGATTTTTCCCCAGCTTTAGTGATAATTTTTTGCCCAACAACCTTCCATATTTTAACCATAATATCTCTGGTTATATATTTGTCCACTGCCTTTTTAGTGATACCCTTGGATACTTCGATGCCAAATCGTTTGAGAGCTTCTTTTGCAGAATCTCCAGCTAAAATTATATATAAATCTGTTTTTAAATCTGTCGTCTCTTTTGTATGACCGTAAATATACGCAATGGAAAATGCCATTGATGCCTGAACTCTCCATGAACAGACTAAATCAACAGGAATGGCCACCGGTAAAGTAATAAGTCCACCAAGGCCTGTGATACCCCCGATGAGACCATTTTTTATGGATTTACGATGTAATACTTTTTTTGCTAATTCATCACAACTAATCCCTGTATTCTGTTCACGCAATTTGTTTACATAAGATTCTATCGTAGCAGAATCTGTGGATATTACATAATCCATAACAGTTTCTAGAGCATTTTGTAATTCATCTTTAGATGGCAATGCTATGTTTTTCATATTTAATTCTCTCCCTAAATTAATATCTATATATATAATACCAAAAGTATTTCTGTTTCACATTATATAACCACTGTTCACCAAATCTGCTCTATAAATTTGAATTTACAAGGACGATTTAATTCAATAGTTATGAGAATAAAAATCTAGAATCGGGACTCCTTGAGATATCAAATAATTTCCTATACCACTTTCTATATCTGATCTATTTAATCCATCTTGAATATTATTCAATGAAAAAATTAATACCTCGCTATCATCCCATTCTAGATCTAAAGACTGAATGATAAGACCTGCCGTAGTATTGTTTTTAGCATAATCAGTAAAAGATATATCACAACCTGTTCCGATAACACTTATATAGTTGTCATTTGTAAATTTTATCCAAACAATGTCTTCTTTATTTTCTTTATTTATTTTTGAATAGTCTATTCTTCGCTTTTCTGTTTTCTTTGGTTTAATAACTGGGTCAACAGATTTTTCCATACCTATAGAATATAAGAAGTCATTAACATATTTTATAATGTCTTCTCTCTCAACTACAGGCAACTTATGTTGTTCTTTAGCCTTTTCAATTCTAAAGTTGAATTTTCCATTTAGATTATCCGTCGATACAGTTCTATTTTTTATTGAAGGCATAATCCACTTCAAGTATTCTTTATTGTCCATAATATATTAATACTCCTACACAAATTCTAATTTGTCCATTTCATTATTTTTAAGTTTATACTTATTCAGCTATATTTTCCAATAACTTACTAAAATAATTATAGCACAAGCAAATAGTCTTTTAATATCATTAGCTTGTATTATAAAATTCTTTTAATTTTGAGGCTTCATAGATACACTTCACCACCATATATCCAAAAGACTTAGACCTTACATTACAAGATCTAAGCCTTTTCATTACAAACCTAACCTATTACCCCTTCTTTTCTCAGCACATACTTCACCTGCTCCCTACTCAAATCATATCTCACTCTCAATCTATCTATATTTTTGCCATTATACTCCCCAACAATCCTTCTATTCCTATCTCCCATAATCATTTTATTATACACTGGTAGCAAGTTCTTGACATAACGTCAAGAACTGCACCCCCGGGGGAAATTCTGAGACACGCAGTGGCTCAGTTGCTAACAATAAGAACTTTGCAACTTCTGGTACTGTCATTATATCTTTCATCTATATACCTCCCTCTAATATATTGTCCACGTTTTCCACGTTTTCAGTAATTTCCACACTAAATAATTATAAAAAAAGAGCCCTTTTATCTGGCTCAATTAAATAAGTGTAACTAAAAAATATCTGCTTATATTCAAAATTTGTTTATAACAACAATCTCTTTTATTTATACATTTGGATTTATTAGTTTGAATGTTACTTAACAATTTATAAATAATCTATACCTTACTTATTTCCTTTAATATTTAACATAGGTTTCAATTTTTGTATTAAGTGATTCTCTAATTCATATCTACCAAAATTTATAATTTCAGTCCTTATAGAACAATTTTCTAAAAATTTATTAACTTTTAAGTCTTCATCTGGTGCTAAGTACATTTTTTTATCTTTTTTTGCTTGTGTATTTAATCCCAACTCTTTTTTAGTCTTTAACTCAAACCCTAATATTTCTGTTGCTATATGTCTTCTTAAAGCCGAAAATCTTGTATCACTACTATGTGTCTTATACCTATCAAGAACACTTGAGCTTTCTCCTATATAAATTAACCCATGACTTTCACTTTCAACATAATAAATACCAGGACCAATTTGAACTTGAGCATCATACCATCTATAAGGCTTGTTCTTTAAAAATTGTTTTTCTCCTTGCAGAAGTACACTTTCAAAATTACTTTGAATCCAATTCCAATTCCCCTCATCTATTCTTCCATCATACAATGTTCTTTTTCCTAACTGAAATTTATTTAGCTTCGTCTCTAAGTTAACTATACCGAATTCCTCAATTTCCTTTGTTCCTATTAGTGTTTTAATTATTTGAACATCAAAATTGTTAATATCTAATCTTTCATTTATCTCTTTGGTTTTGTGCTTTCTTAGATAATTTTTATAAAAAGTCGAACTACTCTTTCTAAATTGTTGTTTTATTCTTTTCTTAATATTTTGTGCTTCTCCGATATAATAAGGTGCATCTGCTGAAGATATTAAGTAATTACCAGAATAAGATGGAAAATCTGACTTTATACTATACTTTGTTGAATTTCTTAATAATTCAATTCCTTCAGCAAGTATCATACTTGAATTTTCTTGACAAAAACTCCACTCATTCTTTACACAAACAATGTTTTCTTCTATCATACTCTATCCTCCTTTGTATTATTGTAAATATAGCAAGTTCTTGACATAAACTGTTAGCAAGTTCTTGACATAAACGTCAAGAACTGCACCCCCGGGGGAAATTCTGAGACACGCAGTGGCTCAGTTGCTATACCTTACAACAATATTTATTAAATCGCTTTCCTAATTAATCCATTAACTCTTTAAGCTATTTATATAAAAATATTAATGATAGAAATTATCAACACAACTCCTAAGCCAATATAAATATTTTTTAAATTCTTATTGTAGGCTTCCTCCATTGAGTTCATCCTCTTATTCAAATTTTCTATGATTTCATCCTTGTTTGTATCTTGATTTGATAAAATTTCCTCTTTTAAATTATTTAAAGATTTATCTAACTTATCGTTGTAATCACTTTTATTTATTTCTATCTGATTTTTCAAACTTGATACTACTTTATATAATTCATCAATATTATTATTTGTATTTCTGATATCTTCTTTAAATAATTTATCATTCTCATTTAACTCTCTTAAGCTAGCAACGATATTAATAATATCATTGGACAAGTTAATTGTATTACTATTTAATTTATCAATATGTAATCTTATATTTTCTAGTTTTTCTTCATGATTTGTATTTTCTAAATTATTTTTTATATTTTTGCTAGCATCTTTTAGATATGATTTAGCTTTGTCCATATCATCAAATACCTTTTCATATTTTAAGCTTGTATTGCTTACTTTTGCATAAAGATTATCTATTTGTGTATATAAATCTATTGCAGAGTTAAGTTCTTCACTTTGTTTTTCTAGTTGATCTATCACTTCTACTAATTTTCTAGCTTCTGACATTGTATCCTCCCCAATATGTTCTTTAATCTTTCGTTATTTTCTTCAATCATTAGTTTTAAGCTATGATTATCTTCTAAAGCTTCGTGTATCTTTAGTTTATCTTTATAATTATCACATAATATTTTACTTAAATGCATTTTGTTTTCTTTAGTTAAGCTATCACCTATTTTTAAACAAAAATCTAAAATTTCATTTCTGCTGTAATCATCATATTCACAAATCTGATTAAAAGCTGATTCAAACCTTTGTTTCCCATCTACATTAGTAAATTCATCACATATCAATCTAGTAATTCCACTTATAAAGTTTAGTCCCGTATTATATCTATAACTTTCTAAAAATCTTCCTAGAGTTCCTTTTATATTTTCTATGTGAATTTTACTTTGAGTCTCTTTTTTAGGTGTTAATATATCAAACCAGTTATGATATTCTGTAGGATTCTCTGCAATATAGTCTAATAAGTATGTATCATCGTCAAATTTAAAATGATTTTCAATTACCTTTTTAAAAGACTCTCCATCTGTAAAATTTCTACATGTATCAGATATATTTTTTATAGATTGTCTTCTTGTATAAACAATATTATCATAAACCCAAATTAATAATGCTCTAACTTGTCTTTCTATTTCATCAAAATTTTCATCTTCTAGAACTTGTTTCATTTGTAAATTCGTTTTGTTATGCTTAAAACTATTTGTAGAATATAAGCTTGTATAGTCAAATTCCTTGTTATATTTATGTATATAATCCTCTATAGCTTTTTTTATCTTATCTATATCAAAATCATCAAATAATACTTCAAGTATTCCTTTATTACTGTCCCATTTTTCTACAGTCCAGTCATATACTACTCCCATTACACTTAATCTGTAAATAGCCTTTTGTACATCTGATAAATTAAATCCTAGTTTTTTACATGAACTTTTTTTGTAACACCAGGAAATGCATAATTATCATATACAGACTTAATTACATTAAACTCATGTTCAATTCCCTTATTATTACTTAACCACAAGAAAAAATTATTCAGGACATCCTTTTGCTCATCATAAGATAAATCTTGCTGTATATATCTTAATTCTTCTACAGGAGTATCTAAGCTAAAGAATTTGTCGATGATATTTTCATCTACAATTTCCGATTCATACAAAACAAAACAATCAGCTTTATTTTTATCTCTACCAGCTCTTCCTGCTTCTTGGTATAAAGATTCCAAAGACATAGGGATACCAAAGTGAATAGTATATCTTACGTTTTGTTTATCTATTCCCATACCAAAAGCCTTTGTTGCTACTAATAATGGTATTTTGTTATTCTTAAAATCTTCTTGCACTGTATTTTTATGTTTAGTATAAGCTTTAGTATCCATTATAGGTTTGCGATATTTTTCAGGTGATTTACCAGAATAGTAGTTGGAATTAACTCTAAATTTATTATTAATTTCTTGAGATATTTGATAACATCCTCGTTTTCCATTTACATTGGGTGTAAATATAATTCCTGCGTTTGTTTTTTCACCGTTTAAATCAAATATATTATTTTTATCATTCAACTCTTTTAATGTATCAAAAAGAATCTTTTTCTTTTCTTTATCTATTTCATTACATCTTATTACTTTAAAATCCAACTCTTCTCTTGTAAAAGAAGTTAAAGTTTTAATATTATAACTATCTATTTCAAATTCTTTTTTTATATCATTTAATACAAAGTTTGATGCTGTAGCTGTTAGTCCTAACAACCTTGCTGATGGAGTATAATTTCTAATAGTTCTTACTAAATTTAAATATGAAGTTCTAAAATCATGTCCCCATTCTGACAAACAATGTACTTCATCTATAACCGCTAATCCTACAGTACTATACAGATTCAAATCCTCCAACGATTGCCTAAATACTTTACTTTGGAATCTTTCTGGTGATATAAATATAAATTGATACTTTTCATTTGAAAAAGAGTTTATTATCTCTGCTTTTTCTTCTCCATCCTTATCTCCTGTAATACTAGCCACATTACTTATATAAACTTTTTTTAAATTTTCCTCTTGATCATATATAAGAGATTTTATAGGACAAACGACAAAACTTATACATGGTTGTAATAAAGCTACTAATTGATAACAAATAGATTTCCCCGAACCTGTTGGTAAAATGCCGACTGTATCCTCTCCTTGCAATGAATTAATTATGATTGGTAACTGACCATCTCTAAATTTATCGTATCCAAATATACTTTTTAGTAAAAACTCTAGAGCTTCTACACATTTTCTATTTTCTTTATCAACTTCATAACAAATAGAATCTGTTGCACTAACTTTAAAATAGTTTATCCTATCAAAATAATCCCCTCTTATATATATTACTTTTTTGTTTATTTCATTTTCATCAGTATATCTTTTGTTAATACTAAAATCTATATTTATATAATCTTGATAGTATACAAAATCTTCAACTCTTCTACTCTCTATAAGATTAAGCTTAGGTCTTTTAAACTCTATATTATTTAAAATACATAAATTTTTAAACCATACAAATAAATCTTCTATAGCTAATTCAATGAATCCATATATATCTCTCTGCAAAATATTAATTTTCCACTCTTTATCATCTAAATTAATTTTCCCTTTTTGAAGAAGAGATAATAAAGCCAACTGAATTCTTATAATTGCACATGCTTTTAATGGTTTCATCTCATTTTCATCATAATCATCTATATTTCTTACATTCTTATAAATCATTAAAACGCTTTCATATTTACTAATATGATTTAATATTTCATGGATTTTTTCATTAAAATGTTTGTTCTTATCGTAAATATCTTTTGTTTTTATTCTAATAGTTTTAATTCCTTGCTCTGCTAAATAATTGTCCCTTTGCATATCTTGGTATTTTTGTATATGTTCCTCATGATGGTATCCATCAATTTCTATAACCAACTTACATCTATGTAAATAAAAATCTACCTTTTGATAAATAAATTCTGGATCTTCTTTTTCAACTATATCCTTAATCTCAACTTCTGGTTTTATTAACTTTTGAACAAAAGCATACTCTCCAAAGTATATAGGAATTAATTCTTCAAAAAATACCTTTGCTGGATAGTTATAATTTTCAGAGTCACCTTTTATAGTATTTATCCATCTTGGTGTTTCATCATCTATAAGACCAAAATACTTCACTTTATTTAAATCAATATCGCCTAATTTCTCAGTTAAATAACTGGACATTCTTGTTGGACATCCTCTTTGAAGTATATTTTTTAATACACATATTAATGGATAAAATTTGTTATTTATGTTGTCTTTGCCTTCTATATTTTGTATAACAAAGTTATAATTTGTATATGAATAGGCAGCTGTATATTTCTCCATATTTCCCCCTATTTCCTCTTTAAATACATTTTTCTATATTTATATAGTATCATAAAAAATTATCTAAACTGCTTTTACATATATTTTTATCATGATTTTAGTTATAGTAACTATTTATATACTTAATAATATTCGCAAAAAAATAAAAGCTAGATATACTAGCTTTTATTTCTATATTCAACTAATCTCTCTATCTATACCGTGTCTTTATACCTATAAGTTACTGTAATTTGCTCCCCATCAACATTTTTTACAGTGAATAATTTACCATTGGTTTAAATTATATCCCTTTTTCTACACATTTAATTTTTTACCTTGTACTCTTAGCAAGTCAAGGCATTACAGTGACTTGCTAACTTTGTTTTGATTTTACAAATCATATTTATCTATAAAATCATTTATATTATTTTCATCTATACCTTTAAAAGTATTTATGCTATATTCTGATGTTACAATAAAATTATCATCATACTCTTGTTCCAAAATCAAATCTATCAAAACATCAATATCTTCTCCGTTATATTTATAGATCATTAGCCCATCTTCAACAAATCTATAAACTTTATTCTCTTTAATTACTATATGATTAACTAATCCACCACCAACATTTATATTAAATCTTATTATTTTCAAATCTGTACACTTCCTTTTATTTTTTATCTTGTAACTTAATTAAATTAATTATTTCGTATTTTTTAATAGATTTATTTCCAACTTGTAAAAAATAAAAGCTAGTCTATTTACTGACTAACTTTTACTCTATTTTTCTAATACATCTTTAATTATTAAATAATCTCTTGATCTAATACTATACTCTCCTCAAATTCCTCAACTTTATTTAAATAATCAACAATAGATAGCCCTACAGCTTTTCCTAATTTTACAGGAACTGCATTACCTATTTGTTTATAAACTTGACTCATTGACCCTGAGAACATCCACTCATCAGGGAAGCTTTGAATTCTAGCATATTCTCTCGTTGTAAAAGGCCTAGTTTCATCTGGATGGCATCTTTCAGTTTGTTTTTGAGCAGGGCTACAAGTTACAGTTAAGCATGGTTCATCCCAGCTTATTCTTCTCGCCATACCTCTCTTACCTCCACCACTATAATAACTTTTACCCATATAATCTTTTGCTATTTCTTCAGGTAAGTCTATCCAGCACCCTCCTGGAGGAACTAAGTCTAATACTTGTTTCTTTTTATCTGGATATTTTGCACCTTCTGACTGTGGAACATCCTTAAGAGCATCTCTTAAAGTTGGAATATGATCAAAAGGTTTTGGGAATTTAAAATCTATTTCTTCTGATAAATCTTTTCTTGTTCCTATTATTATAACTCTCTCTCTCTTTTGAGCTACGTCATAGTTTATAGCTTTTAAAATTTCGTATCTTACATTGTAACCCATATCTGTAAATACATCTATCATAGTTTGAAGTGTTTTTCCATTATCGTGAGATACAAGACCTCTTACATTTTCAGCAAGAAATACCTTTGGCTTTAGATCCTCAAGAATTTTTGCATAGTAATAGAACATAGTTCCTCTAACATCCTCTAGTCCTAGCTTCTTACCTGCATAACTAAAGGCTTGGCATGGATATCCTCCAGACAATAAATCAACTTCTACATCCTTATCTATATAATTTCTTATTCCATTTTCAGCAATTTCAACTACATCACCTTGAATTACATTCCAATCTGGTCTATTGAGTCTTAAAGTATCACAAGCATACTTGTCCCACTCAATTAGGCCTACATCTTCAAATCCTGCTTCTTCAAGTCCAAGAGCTAACCCTCCTGCACCTGCAAATAACTCCACACATGTATATTGTCTATTGGCTACAACATTTTTAATATCTATATGTTTTTCGCAGTTATTTAGAATATAATTTTCATTTTCTTCCCAAACTTCTTCCACTACATGAATAGTTTCTTTTGCTTTATAAAAATCTATAAATTTTATTTGTTCTTCTTCTATATCTTCAATTGTCATAATTTCATCAAATCCTATATCTAATATTTCACACATTTTTTCTACATTACTTTTTATAGGAGTAAATTTATCTGATAAGATTACTGATAATTGATTTTTAGTTATTCCCATGTTTAATGCTAGTTCTGTTTGACTTTTTATATTCTTTTCGTACATTATTTTCTTTAATTTGTTCTTATCAATACTTATTTTTTTCATAAATTCACCTCCATATTAAAATACCCCAAAAAAGTTAAGAAAATACATTAACTTTTATATTTATATATTATCACAATAACTATAAAAGTGTAAATAATAATAAATTATTAAACTTTATTATATTTTTAACTGTATGTATATAAATTTGATACAAAAGCTTTATTATAATAATATGTGTTGTATAATAAAATTAATATACAGAGAGGGGGATTTTATGACTGAGCAAGAAAAACAAGAAATTTTAGACAAAGCAAAAGATTTTTTTACGAATACTTTAGTTGCTAATCATAAAAAAAATACTGAAAAACTAAAACTTAAATCATTTAATATTAATCCTTTTTTAATTAAGTATTTATCCAATTTTATGAGTGGTTCAAGTAATCCAGAAGATATAGCTAAAGCACTAGTATATCCAAGGGTTTTAGGTACTTCAATAAATACTTCCTTTGGTACTAATCTACAAAAATTCTGCACCTCAACTTTAGAAGGTTTTTCTTCTACAACTTCAGGTATTGATATAGAATTCATAGATTATACTGACGGTCGCAAAAAATATTGCCAAATTAAAGCTGGACCTAACACTATAAATAAGGATGATGTTAAGACTATAGTTGATCATTTTGGTGCTGTAAAAAGACTTGCTAGAACCAATGGATTGTCTCTTAATTATGATGATTTGATTGTTGGAGTATTTTATGGAGCAAAAAATGAACTTAATGCTCATTATAAGAAGATTGATGAAGAATATCCAGTAATTGTTGGTCAGGATTTTTGGTATAGACTTACTGGTGATGAAAATTTCTATTATGATTTAATTGATACTATCGCAGAATCTGCACTAGATGAAGATTGTACTGCTTTATTAGATGATACTATTAAAAAGTTAACTGAAGAAATTAAAAATGACCCGTCATTATGTAACCACTAAAAAACTGTAGCTAGATTATATAAATCTGGCTACAGTTTTTTAGCATAAATATCTTAATCATATATACGAATTTAAAAAACCTAAATTGCTATCACTATTTAAATCCCCTATAATTAATGCTCTATCAAGTAAAACATTAAACTCCTCACAGCTAGTTTCTGGTAATAATGTACAGCTATGACAAGCTGCTAAATTTTGACTTTTCCTTCCTTGTCCCTTACTATTAATACATACTGGGTCATAAGAACACCACTTAGCCCTTTTTATAGCATTTATAAATATTTTAGGTAAAATATCTGTTCTTCCTTGTTTAACCAGTCCTCCAAGGCTACCCTCAGAATCGCTATCAGCAGTGTATATAAGTATACCATTCATTATATCTTTTTCTCCAGGCATATCGCAGTATAATCTTTCTCTTAATGAAGTTATTGAATACCCACACTCAAAACTTAATTCTTTAATCAGTAAATGAGCTAGCGTATGTAACATTATAAATTTAGGAGATATTTCTCTTTTGGTTTCATCTCTTTTTTCTTTGTTATAGTTTTTATTCAGCTTACTTGCTCTATCTAGTGCTTCTTTATTATTTTCAAGCCACTTATCGATAGCTACTGAATCTACCTCTATAAATATTCCTTCTCCTCTAACTTCATAAGCTGGATACCATTTTTCATCTTTTGGTCTTACATTAATAATATTATTACTTTGATTAAGTATTTCATTTCCCATTATATAATTATCCGGTGGACTCAGCCTTGTAAAACCTACTAATGCTCTTACTTCTCTAAGTCTTTTTACTAAAGTTACACTAGCAATTTCTTTAATATTATAATTAACACCTGCTATTTTTTCTATTTTAAAATCTTTGGTGTTAAAAGATTCAGGTTCTATTTTCCCTGTAAGTGCATTATATTCTTCCAATCTATATGAATTTCTATCTCTAGTAATTTTATTATTATCTTTACAAATTTTTCTTCTTACTATTGAATCTACTAAATCTATATTATTTGTTTTATTTATTTCATTTGCAATAGACTTTATATAGTCTTCTAAATCTTCCTCTATAAATTGTTCTAATCTTTCTTTTTTTTCTTTCTTTTCTTTATTACTTAATAATGCTTTATATTCATCACTATTTTCTATTAATGTATTTAGTTCATTTGAATAAGGTGGAATAACTATAGAGGTTTCTATCTTTGGAAAGTATATATTCGATGCATTCCTAAGGACAGACTTTGGATATAAATCACAGTCTTCTTTATCTAGACCTTTCCACTGTAATTTTCCCTTACATTTAAATACTTCTCTATAACTATCTCTTATTTTATAAGATTTTTCAAATACATCTTGATTGAAAGCATCCTCCAATGAGTTTTTAGCCCCGCATTTACACTTTACTATAAAAGATTCTAACCCTAAACTACTAGAACCTGATACTACCTCTAGTTCTGGTTTATTACATTTTTTCCCTTCGTGCATATGAGTCCATTCTATCCAAGGAAAATCATCTATATGTCCTTTTTCACATGCAACTAATATGGATGGTGCAACTAAATTTACATTTCCACATTTAGGGTTACTACATTTAGGTATTCTCATAAAATCATCACCTTTTTTAGGTAATTTTTTATAATCCTTTTGCCACTCATCCAAAGTTTTAAAAGTTTTGCAATTAGGACAATAATACCATTTGGGAAATCTTACAAATGGAACTCCCTTATTATTATTTTCTGAATCATCTTTATATAGCCTAAAACTATCAACTCCTAATATACTTTCCAATCTTTCGTCATGAATATGATTATAGCATGTCCACTGTTTAACATCAGCTACCATAAGTGGTTGATCTGCAAAGTCTACTATTCCACCAGGTCCATAGGTAGTAATTAATTGTGATAGTCTTATTTTATATGAATTATATTTATTTCCCGTTGGTTCTCTTTTTACATTACTCATGCTCTTCCCCCTCAAATAATATAATATCTACTGTAGATTGACTATCCACATTTCTCATAGAAGTTAATATATTAATATCTGTACTGTTATAATTTGAATTATTATATGGTATTAAAAGGCTAGGCTTTTCTTTCATATCATAATATAATGTATCATGTTTTTCTATTTTAGTTTCCCACATTAAACTAATATGTTTTAGATAATCTTTTATTTCACTTAACTGTTGTTCTATATTTTCAGTACTTTCATTTTCTCTTGTTAATAGAGTCCTAACTCTATTAACAATTTTATCAATTTGTCTAATAACATTCTCATCACTCATATTAAATTCCATTACACTTTTATTATCATTTAATCCCACTATATGTCTTACAATAGCAATAAAAACAGATTGCAACATTCTTTTAACTGCAGGATCAGAAAAAGAAGTAACGCTTGTAGGTTCTACATATTTATAAAATGATTGGTGGTAATCGTAAAAATTTTCATAATGAGATCTATCTCTTGACCTAGATGGATTATACAAAGTAAATATAATTCCTGGGTGTCTTCTACCAACCCTACTTGTTGCCTGTATGTATTCTGATGTTAATTTAGGTTGTTGAAATACCATCATTAGATTTAATCTAGATATATCCACACCTACAGATATCATATTAGATGATAATAGTACATCTATTGGATATATTTTCTTTTCTTTATCTATATCATTAATCCCAATTTCCAAATTTTTCAATGTGTTATTAATATCATTTGAACTTCTCCTACTTGTAAGCTCGGCTATATTATATAGTTTTCTAGGATATTTTCTATATAATAATCTCTTTGCTACTGTATCAATATTTTGTTGAATATCTGCGCCGATTAAACTCCTTGTCATTCCTAGTTCTTTTAAAGTATTAAAATATCCCACTAATGTCCAATACTCACTTTTTATTTCATCTTTTATATCTAGCATATTTATTCTATTTGTAAGAGCTGACATTAATCTTACTTGTGCTGTAGTTAATGTTTTTCCACTAGGCATAATGCCTACATAAAATCTACCTGGATTACTTTTATCTTCTTTAGTAAAAAATGAGTCATCTTCCGTTATACCAGAAGGTGGGAATTGCTTTACATCTCTTACATATAATTGATTGCATTGTTCTTTAGCTCGTCTTATTGTCGCAGTTGATGCTATTATTTTAGGCTTTATTCCCTTTTCACTGCATAACATATCTACAGCAGTTTCATATTCTCCAACTATACTTCCAAGAGGACCTGATATTAGATGCAACTCATCTTGTATTATTAATTCAGGCGATTTATTCTTGTTATCAGTATCCAATGCAAATAAATTTCTAGATTCACCTTTCCAAGTTATTTGTGCAAATTTATCTACTGTTCCAAATAATAGTGTTGGTGGATTTTCATAAATATACTCATCTACTACTTCAATTGGTAACTTTTTTTTCTTGCCAAATGGACATTTTTGATCTGTACAGAAAATATCATGTGATTTACCTTCAAAACGATATCCCCATTTCCCTAAATATTTACCATTATGCTTTATTTTTTCAAGCTTCGTACCACACCATGGGCACTTTAAAACTTGAAAACTATTTTCTTTATTAGTGTTATATTTATCTGTTAATTCTTCATATTTCTTTTTAGCCTGCTCTTTTGTGTTAGGCGTTTGAGCACTACCTATCCATATACCTATAGTTATTTTATCTTTTCCTAAAAGTTTTTCATTTTGCCTTCTAATTAACTCACAAGCACAAATCAAAATACTAGCTCTAGTAAATTGCTGTGCTGCTAGAAGTCTTAAGGTATATCTCATTATTACAGTAGTTCCATTATCTTTATTATTATCTATTCTTCTTAAAAAAATAGTAAATGCAGTAAGACCAAGATATGCTTCTGTCTTACCTCCACCAGTTGGCACCCATATTAAATCCACTATATCTCTATCGCTACAATTAGGATCTACTATGGATTCTAAGCACATTAATATGTAAGCTAACTGAAACGCTCTCCATACTCCTTTGTCATAACTTTCATCTTTGAAATTCATATCCTTAAAAGGATGTACTTCATCATCTGGAAATCTCTCTTTATATTCCTCTACAATATTTGATTGAATTCTTTGCATAAATAGTGCTCTATTCATTAATCCAAATGCTAAAAATGCATTTTTGTTTTCTTCTAATATTTCTATTCCTTTATTTATTCTACTTGAACATACTTCACATTCATGTATATGTTTTAAGGCTGCTTTTTTTAATACTCCGTCAAAGTTTTTAGATTCTACTTTTAAATCTTCAATCCAGTCATTATATAAAGTTAAAATATATCTCAAATTTGTCATAATCTCATCTTTGCTAAAAGAAGAATAATCACTTAAATTTTTCATTGATAAGATTTTATCAGAGTTCTCTTTAGATATTTTATCTAACTTAAAATCTATACCTTTAACTTCATAATATGGAATGAAACTAGTTTTTATCTTCCCTAATCCAGTATGCTGATTTACATCCTGCATAGTAGATACACCATGACCTATGGCATAATTTTTTTTATTTCTATATAATAATTCTAGAGATTCTTCCTCTTCATCAAGCTCTAATTCAACATTTACAATATGATTATCTCTGTTTTCTACAAATATTAGATTTTGATTATCATCTGTTGATATTAGTATTTCTGGTTGGAATATAGATTTTGTATCACGATTATAATCACCTTTATATTCTTCATTATTACAAAGAACAACTGTATAACTTCTTATATTATTTTTATAATTTCTTATAAAAACACATATTTGTAATTTATAGTTTATTTCTACATCGCATATTGTTTTAAATGTATTTTCAATATCTAAAATATTATAGCTATTATTTAGTTTAATTTTAATTATATCCTGTAGTGGTAGTGGTTCTCTGACAAATCCTTCTTTTTTACTATTCTTATTATTAATTTTGCATTGTCTTGATAAGGCATAAACTACACTCATAAAATGCTTATATTCACTAGAATTATTTTCTTCATTTGAATACATTTTTATTGTTTTATAAGATAGTGGTTCCTTTAGTTTTAGATTTTCTTCATTTCTATAAATATAATTGGATAGTTCATTATCTTTAAAATAGTCTTCTCCCTCATACTTAACGCAACAATCTTCAAGAATACTTTTTCTGTACTTTGAACATTTTATTCTTATTGCTAGCTCATCTACTTCTCCTTTTGCAAAAAACGTTATTCCCATTGATGAAGGCTTTAACTCATTTGCCATGCTTATTTTATCATCAATATCAGAATCTTCATCATATTGTGAATTAGTATTGTTAGCTAGATTTTCATGAAAAGTTTTATTTTCATTATTATCTGAAAAATCATTTTGATCATTTCTAGAATCTTCATTAGTTTCTACATCTAGGCTGCTATTTGTGTCCTGTTTATTTATATCTTCTCTTGGAAATAATATTCCCAATGAATATCTTGATATTGGATCATCTGTTATGAGTTCATGCTCTATATCACCTGTTATATCTTCAGATCCAGGGCCTAAAAGTTCTTTTTTTACTTCCGCATATATCATACTTCTGGCTTCTATAAACTCTTTTTTGATTGAATTCATATTATTTGTCCCCCTGCAAAATATATTTTTCTCCTAATAAACAATTAAACTGTTTGTCTAATATTACTTTATCTAAATCAACAATTTCTTCCACTTCAACTATATCCACATAATCGTCTAAATCATCAAATATATCTATCATTAGCTTAATAACTTCATTATCTGTACTTTCCTCCATACCACTTCGTAGAGTATGCTTAAATATACTTTTAAATTTACTTCTAAATTTTCTTATTACTTCTGATGAATTATATATACTCTCCCACTCATTTAACAACTTATTATCCATTGTAATTTTCCCCATTACTTTATATACTTCTTTTTCTCTAGGACCTATAATTTTATTTTCTGTCCATTGTTTTATTGCTGGTGGTACTTTTTCTATATTGTGATGACTAAGCTCTACAGACAATAAAGTATAATCATTTTCATACTTCTGTGCGTACTCTTTTACAATATTTTTGAAATAATTTACATTTTCAAAATCTTTATTATATTGCTTTCTAAATATATTACTATTAATTATTTTTTCGAACATTAAGTCTATATCTTCATCACTTTTATCATTAGTAAAAATTATTTTATCATTAATTTTTAGGCAATCAACATTTTTCACTGCATATCCACCATGAATATCTATGCAACATGCTTTATAATTTTTAGTCAAATATGCAAATTGATTATTTGAAAATACTATTTTTTTATAAGCTTTCATATCATAATCATAAGTATCATAATAATAAATGCTATTATTATCAAATTTTTTATCTAATATATCTTTAGTTTTATCGAAAAAGTCATAATAGTACTCACTATCTATTTCTTCATATTTAAAACTTTTGTCATTAATTATATTTTCATCATCCTTAAAATAATCTACCTGATTATAATTTGTATCATAATTCTTTTCATTTTCTTTGAGTATTATTTCATTAAGCTTATACTTAATCAAATCCACATACTTACGTTCAAATTTATGATTTATTTTGTTATTTTCATATATGAGAAATAGGCTTTTATTTAGATTTCTAGCTAAACTATTATATTTAATTGCTTCTGTATAGTATAAAATATTCGTAGTTTCATTATTATTATATAAGTTGAATTGATTTATAAATTTATTATCATAAAAAGATGTAAAGATAAGTTTTGCATTTTTTAAGTCTACAGGTCTTAAGTTTTTTAATATGTGAGCCGATTTATATTTTATTTTATTATTATTTTGCATAAATTTAAGTTCAGAGCTGTTATTTAATATAATAGTTGAATTCTTATGCGAGATGCTTTCTAATAAACTTAGCTTGGGATTATTATTGTATAACTCACTATATAGTTCTTTTAAATTTGCACATATATATGCTAACTCATTATAAATAGAGCTATACTCAAAAGTATTTTCTGTAATTTTTTTAGCTATGTTTATACATTCATTTAATATATCTCTTCCTTCTAGTTCACAAATTGGAATACATAATAATTGATATATTTTTAATGCTTTAAATGTATTTTTTATAAATTTTTCTTTCTGAAAAAAATCAATATCCAAATTCAATAATTTAATTAATTGTTTTTTTGTAAGATATAATAGGCTATTTATTTTTATTGAGTCAGCTAAAATATTATTAACTTTATTTTTCTTTAAATTTTGTTCTTCTAGAGCGTAAACTTGTACATCATTTTCAATTAATTTATTTATTGTATAAGTGTTATTATACGTATTGTAAAATATAATTTTATTAAGCTGCTCTTCTTCTAAAGTATAATCTTCTATTATGGAGAGTGATTTATGATAAGCTTGTTCACCTAAAAATATTAGTTTATTACAGTCTTCATTTTTTTCTAGTAGTGAATCTGCCACATCAAACCTTGATGTAAATAAAAATATTGGTTTTGAATGAAATTTATTTCCTTTAATATTTATATAATTTTCATAATCACTATAATATCTTGATGGGAATACTCTAGAAAACTCATATTTTTCTCTCTCAACTTCAATAGTCAAATTCGATAAAATTTCCTCCATATATTTTCTACTTTTAAATACTACTATTATTTGTTGATTTAAAATTCCACTTAATTCTTCAAGGTCTTGATGAAGCAACTTAGAAATTAAATTTTTACTATTTTCATCATTTTTATTTTTTTCCATCTTATCTAATTTATCTGATTCACCAAAATATCGAGATATTTTGCAAGCCTCACTTTTATTTATTTTTATCATTCCATTTTTAGTTTCTAATACTATTTTTTCATGACCTTTATAATATCCACTATTAATTATTTCACACTTTATATATTTATACTTTTTCCCTTCATAAATAACTAGTTGATTATTTTCTAAATTGGACAGTATGCAATTATTATGATTTTTCAAATCTTCCAAGTATGTATTAATTGCACACATAACTAATAAGCAAATATCTACTCCTATTTTCTCACTAGTAACTAATACGTTATTTTTATAATCAGAATTCAATATATTACTTTGAAATATATCATACACTTGTTCTATGTCATCTATAAAATATGATAAATTTTTTTCATGCACATATATTTTTGATTTTAAGATTGAAAGTACCTTATTTTTCACCAAACATTACCCCTTTTAAATTATTATAGAACGTCTTAGCAAGTTCTTGACATCGTCTGTTCCCCCTGACATCATGATCAATACATTAACATGACTTAATACGCTACTTTCCTAGATGGATGTTCTTTAATTCCAGTTAATAAACATATATAATATCTAATTAATTATATACTTTTTTTATGTCATTTTTTGTAAATTCATCTGTGTTTACATCTATTTATCTACCACTTAGCAAGCTCTTGATATAATTTGTCAACAACTACACCCCCTAGCATCATAGTCAAAACACTACAACACCTTTACGATATAACTACTTGTAGTGTTTTAATAAAAATAGCCTTAGCCATTAAAATCAATGACTAAAGCCATAAACAGCATCATTTATTTGTGATACACTTCACCATCATATATCCAAAAAGACCTAGACCTTGCATCACAAGATCTAAGCCTTTTCATCACAAATCTAACCTATTACCCCTTCTTTTCTCAGCACATACTTCACCTGCTCCTTACTCAAATCATACCTCACCCTCAATCTATCCATATTTTTTCCATTATACTCCCTGACAATCCTTCTATTCCTATCCCCCATAATCATTTTATTATACACAGGTATGTATATGGAGCTGCCTCCATACATTTTGCAAATTTGTAAAAAGTTTTCTATTCCTACTATGTCTGCCATTGTATGTAAATTATAAGGTATATCTTCCATTACTACACTCATAATTGCCCCTCCAAATTTCTATTTTATATTTTGTGCTTATGTGTTGTGCTTTAATGCAAAATTTCCTATACGCGCGCGCATACACATAGGCGCCTATTTTTTCTATATTTTTTATAATAATTAATTAAATGCATTTCTATATAGAAACACTAAGCACAAAGCTAGTTAAAATACTGTCCCTTACTAATTCTTAGCCTGTGCTTAAACTTGAACTTATGCTTGTGCTTACACTGTAAATTGCAATATATATTTGTATAAAAAGAGGAAAATAATTATGTACAAAAAATATACTTTTAAGAATTACCTGAAGAAGAACTATCTAAATAATTAAGTTTAGACTTTAACCTATATGATGGACCTTTTATAGAAATAATATGAGAATGATGAAGTAACCTATCTAAAATAGCATTAGCTATAGCTGGAGATCCAAAGATTTCACTCCATTTTGAAAAATTAGAATTAGTAGTTATTATAGTACAATGTTTTTCATATCTTCTTGAAATTAGCTGAAAAAACAGATTGGCAGCATCAGTATCTATTGGCAAATATCCAATTTCATCAATAATTAAAACTTTGTATTTTGAAAAATGTTTAAGCCTAGCGTCTAATCTATTCTCAGCTAACGCCCTTTTAAGCTGTTGAATCAATTCTTGAAAAGGTATAAAATATGTAGAGTATCTATTTGTGGCACTTTTGATTCCAATGGAGGTAGCAAGATGTGTCTTGCCAACTCCGGATGTTCCTACAAATAATATATTTTCATTATTCTCTATGAATCTAAGCGTAGCTAAATCTAAAATTTCTTGTTTATTTACTGCTGGTTGAAATGTGAAATCAAAGTCTTCTAGAGTTTTAATAAATGGAAAGTTTGCAACTTTTACACAAGCTGTTTTAGCTCTTTCTTGTTTGGAGTTTATTTCTAGATTGCTTAATTCATAAAGTGCATCTACTAAACTTTTTTCATGACTATTAATCATTTCAATATACTTATCTAAATTAAGTTTTATATTATTTAGTGACAATTCTTCAAGATTATTAAGTAGTTTTACATAATTACTCATATTCTCCTCCATTAACATTAAGTAAATAATCTAGTTGGTTTAAATTATCCCTTGCAATATCATCAATGTCGTTAGAATTTTTTATATACGGAGATATTAATTCTTTATAATGCTCTTCATTATAATTCATTTTTTTATTTGTTATGTCATGAATAGCTATTAAATCTGTGCTAAAATATATATGTAACTTGTTATCAATAACTTTCAAAGTTACAGTTTTATTTATATATTTGCTAGGGACGGAATACTTGCTATTCTTGTAATTTATCAGAGAATCTTTATGAACGTTGGCGGTCAACCTTTGGTTTATATATGATTCAATTATTGAATTACTAGGTAAAGGCTGTAAGTATTCCTTTTCTTTTTGAAATAAAAGTATAGGCGGTAGCCCTGTTGTCTGGTTTGCTGATTGATTTACTTTTTTATTTATATTTTTTAATATTTGAATTAAATCTTCTTCAGTTTCAAATTCATAATTATATGCAAGTAACCATTCAATAAACTTATTTGCTGACTCTACTTTTCCCTTCGTATAAGAATGGCGGGGCTTACAAAGGCTAATATTAAAACCAAAGTCTGAAGCGAATGCTTTCATTTTATTATTAATTTTTCTTTTATTACCCGTAATATCAACAACTGTACTCATATTATCAAATAAAAGTTCTGAAGGGATACCTCCGGTAGCTTTAAATGATGATATTAGGCACTCAAATACATCTTGCTGAGTTTTTGTATTTCTATATTCAAAATGGCAGTATCTAGAATTTCCAAGTTTATAGTTAAATACATTTATTATAAATTCTTCATTATTTTTTGATACTAATTTTAAATCTTCTTTCCAATCTACTTGCGCTTGTTTTCCAGGTGGAGTTTCAAATCTAGGATGTCCTTTTATTTTTTTAGTTGGTTTTAAATTTTTTGATTTGATATATTTGATAAAATTTGAATAAGATCCAATGTCATAATTCTTGTCTAAAAAATATTCGTATACAGCCTTTGCTGTAATTCCTTTTATTGAAAGTTTTAATTTGATTTCTTCTAAGTATTGATCTAATTTGCTAGATTTATTTCTAGTTTGTGGTTTACCTTCATATCCATCATAGTATTTTTTCACTGTTCTTCTATCAATTCCATGCTCTCTGGCTAATTCAGAGTAATTTGGTTTAAAATTCATTGATTTAATTATATTAATTTGTCCTATTAAATTTAAAATCATGGCTATCCCTCCCGGGATAAGGATAGCAGAAATTTGTATAATTTTGTACATTTTTATATTCCATTTTATGTACATCTATATAGTATCATTTACACTTACACAGATAAGTACAGTATATTTACTAATATTTTGTGCTTACTGTACTTATCTCCTAATTTTTTTAATATATAAGCACTAAGTCTTTTACTTAATTATTTCTTATAAATGTTATTTGAGGTCCGTATAAAGGATATCTTGTTTTACCTGTTCTGTTTGATGATAGCCTTTCCCACCCACCTATACGATTTATAATTGATTCTATAACATAAGAATCTGTGCGTTTTAAATCTTGGCGCTCCTTATAAAAACATTCACACCAAATTTCCATTATACAAACTTTATCTCTTTTTACTGTACCTTTTTTAGAGCTTAGATCACTTCCACTTAAAAAGCTACGTCTTTCATATAAATCCATCTCATCCCAATTTTCAGGTAGTAATTTTTCTAGATATTCTAAAATTATCCCTTCTCTATCATCACATTCCAAAGCTTGATTTTGAGCATCATAAGCCATGGCTGCCACTTCTCCTTTTAGAAATAATTCCTCTCCATCTTTATAAGCATCAATTGATTCTGCCCAAATTTGATCTACTTCCTTTAGCTCCCAAGGCTTGTACATACTAATGCCGCTTACATTAACTGGCCAGAATCTTCTATTTCCTGTTATATCTCTTAGAAATCCACTTTCTGCATTAGTTGTACCTACGATAATATTGCTTCTGGGATGATTTTCCACAGTTATTCCATAGGCTTGACGGAATTTATCGTCTGTTCGTGTTACAAAAGATTTAATTGTTTCCATCTCTACTTTTTTCATTCCTGCAAGTTCTCCCAGCTCCAATATCCAGTAACCTTGAAGTTTTTCTGCTGCTGTTTTGTCTTTCATGTCTGTTAGAGATAAGGAGTCTGAGTACCACTTCTTTCCTAGAATTGAGAATAATGTTGATTTCCCTATTCCTTGAGGTCCGTTGAGAACTAATATGTTGTCAAATTTTATTCCTGGTTCATATATTCTAGCCACTGCTGCACAAAGAGTTTTTCTTGTTACTGCTCTTACAAACTCACTATCCTTAGCTCCCAAGTAATCAATTAAAAGAGTGTCTATTCGTTTTTTGCCGTCCCAAGTCAATTTGCTAAAATATTCTTTGATTGGGTGATAAATTCTTTCTGACCATACTAAACCTAGAAGGCCATCCTTAAATTTAGATGGTGACCAAATTCCATAAATTTTTTCAAAATATATTTTTGCACAGGCGAAATCTGCATCTGACCATCCTAATTTAGCTTGTTTCCAAGGCAGTTTTCCAATAACATCTATAGAAAATTTTAGCTCGTTATATACAATGTTTTTAAGATTAGTATCATATCTAAGGATATTAGTTATATTTAATAAGGTCCCCTTCACTTTTCCATGTTTGTCTAGCTCTAAAAGCTCCTGCCAATTTTTATTTTCTTCTTCATCCTCCACCACATCAAACTCCAAAGCTGCCAGCTCTGCCCTCTCCTTTGCCAATTGTAATTTAACCTTCTCATCATTTACAGTAAGCTCCTCCATAGCCTTATAAGAAGGCAGATTCACCCACTCCTCATTGCCCTCCACTTTTTCATCCAAATGACCAAACTTATGAATTCTCACCATATCAAAGGCGTTAACCAATTTGTCACAAGCTGGGTCTGTGGCGTGGTGAGAGTAAGCAAACTTGTCATCATAAACAACTACTCCTGCACAGGAAGTGGCTGGGATGTAATCGTATCTGCCCTCCATTTCACTTTTTTCATATATGTGTGACAGGAAATTTTCTACAACATCTTCTATACTATAAACTCTGCAAAATGCACCTACTAAGCCACCTTTTTCAAGAGGATCTGCTTGTTTTTTCACATCATGTTTTATAATAATATTTTGTCGGCTAGATATGGGCCACTGTCTAGAGTCTGTCCAGTCTTTGTATTTGTTTAAAACATCATCTGGATTTAATAAATCGCCTTTTATTTCCCCGAAAATAAATTCTCCATCTTTACAAGTGGATGGCCAATACATTAATCTGCTTCCTTCGTAAGTTGTATCGTCAAATAAATCAATTCCTATTTCTTTTGCTATCATTCTGGAAACTGCACAGTATTCCTCGCAGCTTATGTTTCTATTTAGGGGAATTATTAGGCGAAGTCGTGGCTTTTCTTTTGTGTGTTTGTGTGTAGAGTAAAAATAAGAAGTAAAAGGAAAAAACATTTTCATTTCATCTATAATGCCTACTGTGGCATAGTCCATGTCTAGGGTTAGAGCTGAACGGCTTATGACACAATCTTTTTTGCGTCTATTGTCTTTTAATTTACCAAGTACAAATCCACCCACGTCTTTTATTTCGTCTTGCTTTTCCTTTGGCAGATTTCTGTATTCTTCCATGGTTTCACTTGTTCTAGTTGTGGATGATATTAGTTTGATAAATTCTTCTAAATTCATCTCCTCATATTTCCATATTTTATCTTTTCTAGATTTGCCTATACTTATATCTATCTTCATTTTTTATTCCTTCCTTTATTAGGGATATTATTTTTATTACAATTTATATAAATAGAAGTTAGTTGTAATATTATTTTCTACTAGGAATATAATGAATGTGTTCATTCTTTCATCATATTCCCAGGTTGTTGTTTTTTCTATTTTCATTATATTCTAGGCTGTTTTTTCTACTAGTTTATTCCTTTTTATAAAAGTCACATTTATAACCTTCTGCTCTCAACGGTAGTTTTTCTGCCCAAGTTGGAACCATGGTCATTATGTCACATATTTCATCCACTGTTCTCTCATTCTTTTTCACTTCCAAAACCACCTCATCGTGAACATGCATAACAATGTCCAATCCTTTATCTCTCAGGTTTAACATGGCATAAGCCAAAATATCTCTGCTTATTCCTTGGACTATGTTTTCAACTAGTTTTGGTCCATAGGTTTCAATTCTTGTCCACTTTTTCTGTTCTCCTATGCCTTCATAAGTTAAGGAGTATGTGCCAAACTTGTTTTTTTCCATTCTTGGTTTTGCATAAGCTAGTTTTCTACCACTGGGAAGTTTTATAAAAAGCATTCCACTTTCATAGGAGAAAGTAATTTTCCCCACATTAACTGATATCTTTTCTTTTACTACTCTTATGGCTGCATCTCCCACATGCCACCAAAATCTAGTAATATGAGAATTTACTTTTCTCCATTTTTGCACTAGGGGTAATAATTCTTCTTCTTCTAAACCCATATCCAAGGCGCCCATAATTGTCAATGCTCCCACTGATCCACCATAGCCCAGAGCTAACTCGGCGATTTTACCTTTTTGCCTTAGACTGCTTCCTTTTGTAACTTCATTTATGGGTACGTTAAAAATCTCTGCTGCTGATGCTTCGTATATTTTTCCATGACTTTCAAAAACTTTTATTCTCCACTGTTCATTGCTAATCCAAGCCAAAACCCTTGCCTCAATGGAACTGAAATCTGCCACTACAAACTCATAGCCCTCTCTTGGTACAAAGGCTGTTCTTATAAGTTGAGACAGTATGTTGGGTGTGGTTTCTTCTAAAAGTTCCAGCTTTTCATATTCTCCACTTTTCACCATATGTCTTGCTAAACTTAAGTCTTTTATATGATTTTGTGGAAGGTTTTGCACTTGAACAAGTCTTCCCGCCCATCTGCCTGTGCGAGTAGCTCCATAAAACTGAAACAAACCGTGAACTCTGCTGTCTTTGGAAATACATCTTTTCATGGCTTCATACTTTTTTACAGAAGTTTTGCTCATTAATTGTCTAAGTTTTAAAACTTCTTTTACTTCACCTTCACTTTTTTTTATTAACTTTTTTACTGATTTCTTGTCCAAATTATCAGTCTTAATTCCTTGGTCATTTAGCCAGTTTTTCATTTGTAATATGGAGTTGGGATTTTCTATTTTTGTTAATTTATAAAGTTTGGAGATTATTTTTTCTTTGTATTTTAAATCGCATTCTATGGCTTTATTTACAAAATTTGTATCAACAAGTATGCCTCTGTCGTTTATCTCCTGATCTATTTTATAAATTTCCATTTCACTTTTACTAATGAGGAACTTACTAAGTCTTTCTCTAATCTCCCTTTCACAAATTATATCTCTTATGCAATATTCTTTAAAAATTTCCCACTTCTCTGGTGCATGTGATGGCAGATTTCTTTCTTTATAATTGTTATTTTTAGTAGGTTTGCAAGGCATGGTGAAAAATTTTATTAAATCTTTACCTTCCTTCATTTTTTTACTTTTTATATTTAAAATTTCTCCCACACTTTCCAATGATGGTGGCAAAGCTAAAATAGCTGATTGAACTTGAGTACAAAGCCAAGACTGTGGTGAAAGGCCTATGCCCAGATATTTGGAGATACAAGTTCTTTCAAATACAGCATTAAAAGCAGTTTTTATAATTTTTTCATCTTCCAGTGCATTAACAACTTTCTCTGGCAACTTTTCTCCATTTGCCAAGTCCACAATTTTCACCTGTTCATTGTTAAAAGCATAAGCAAAAAGCAAAATCTCAAAACTGTCACAGTCACTATAAGCATAAACACCACATTTTGATAAATTCACCTTGGAAAATGTTTCTATATCAATTGATAAAATATCCACTTTTTCCTCCTACCTTTAGCTTAGGAAATCTTCTTCACTAACTTCACCAAACTCATCCCTGGCGCTTACTCTCTCACCCAGGGGCTCACCATCTTTTATCTTTTGAATATTGCCCAGACTTGCTCCTATACCCACATTTCCATCTGCGTTATAACCATAGAAAGTAACACTAATACGACCATAGCAACCAGAGTAAACTTCCTCTTTCTCCAAAACAGGTTGCACCTTTTTATCTACAACTTCAGGCTTTCTCTTGCTGTTTGCATTAAAAAAATAACATCCTCTATAAGCCTCATCATTTACACGCTCCAAATCACCATCTCTAAGAGGTATTTTTAAATTACTTGGAATTTTCCCATTCCATTTATCAGCGTAGTCCTTCTTTGCTTGGTCAATTGCCTTCATAATTGATTCAATTGTTTTAATATCGCTTTTTGGTATAATGGCTGATACAGAATACTTTTCTCCATACTCACTTGCAAAATTAGGCTCAAAACAATGTAGATAAGAAAACCTACATGGCACAATCACCTTTCTTAAATTTGTGTTTTTACTCATAATTAATCCTCCCTTAATTTTTCTCATACACTGAGATTTATTTTATAAAAGTCGTTATAAACAAAAGTTCTATAAAATCAAACAAAATTTCTGTTGAAATGATAAAAATCTTGCTATAATTCATATTATCTTGATATAATCCATATTGTAGAAATTTATTTATTGAATTATTTTTTTACAACTTTTATACTTAAATAGTAAAACTAATTTCCAAATAAGTAATCGGCACAAAATGGGGGTAAAATGGGGATAAAATTTAAATGATTATAGGAGGGGGACCTATGGACACTTTGAATTTTGCTACTTATGCAAAAACTATAAAAGAAGGCATGTGTAAAGCCACAAATATTGAAGTAACAAAGCTATTACTGAATTTTATTGTAAATGATGAAGAAGTTTTAAACAAAGAAGGGGAACAATACAACATAAGCAACTATTACGTTCACAAATGGATTAATGAGCATACGGATATACCAGTCACCATAAAAAAAGCCGCATCCTGTCCAAAAATTATTGCCAAATCTGAGGGTTATTTTGAGAAAGAAGTTATAAATGCACTTAGTCCTCAAAAAGAACTGGACACCTACTCTACTCTATTAGAACTAATAGAAAAGGATGTAACCATGTCTAATCATACAAAAAACAACTTAATAAAATCATATGAAGCTAATGAAATCGGAAAATTCCTATCGGATACTTTTTTATATGCACTGCAAAAAGGTATAAATAAATCAACTACAGATTCTTTAAGAGAAGAGAATTTGGACAAATTAAATGACGATGATTTAAACAAATTAAGTGACGATGATTTGAAGAAATTAAATGAAATATATAATAAATTTCCATCACCGAAGAAACTGACCCCGCCAGGCCATATAGAAGATCACGAAACCACATACACCATGGAGCTACTTGCTGCTTATGCAGATAAAGAAGGTGTTTTGGAAATTTCAACAGAAGATCTAAAAAAATATCCAAAATATCATAAAAACTTTGAAAGACAACGTGAATACTACTATGCAGCAAAGTCTATCAGCCAATTAATAATGGATATATTTTGTGATGAGGAATTTAATATACTAAAATCAGAAACTCTTGCTGGAATTATTGATATTTATGAAGATGATTACGAAAATGGATTTAAACGTTTAAACGAAGTGATGAAACATGTTACAACTATTCAACTTAGTCAGTCAAAACTTACTAAAATTCCCGGCTTAATTAGTATTATTGCAAAGAAAGGCCTTTGTCATATATTAGTAAATGACAAGGAAATAACATGGGTGTATAAAGATGAATAATATATTTCACTCAACTTTTGAAGAATCACTTTTGTTTAACAAGGAGGATAAGTAATTGTCTAATTTTTATGTAAAAAAATTGTATTTAAGTGGAAATAACGTAGAAACCTCATCCATAGAATTTACAAATAACCTTAACATTATATGTTGTCCATCAGACTCAGAAAAAAACTGTATTTTAGAATGTATAAATTTTATATTGGGCTGTGATAATAAAGACTTTTTCCTAAACAGAAACTCAAATTATGACGCATTGAATATGGAAATTGCAACTAATAATGGACCTATTTTTCTTAAACGTCACTTTGACGAAAATCATATTTATGTAACAAGTCTTAATTCACAAATTGAATCTGGTAAATACAGCATAACAAAATCCAATCTATATATTGGAGACTTATTTCTAAAACTAATGGAAATATACACTCCTTCCTCCTACGGACAAGGAGATGCCTTTGAGCCAAGTGTGGTGGAATCTGCTTTAGACGAGGATCTTGTTCAAAATTTTGAATTGGAGGAAGGGAAAAAAATTCATTTTATTTTAAGTAAAATAAATGAAAAAGAAAGAGAAATTACAGCAGCTACTATAAAAAGTAAAAACTTATCACAAGAAATTTACAAATTAAATGATGAGCTGACACAGTGTAGCATACTTGCCAGACGCCACGATAATTTACGTAGCCAATACACGTCAGATATAAAAAGTCTTATATTTATGGTGGAAGATGAATCATCAAAAGATAAGGTAAACGACCTTCTACATAAAGTAAAAGAACTAGACTATGCTGAAAGCGACTTAATTTGTGAGCTAAATAATTTGCAGAAAAAAAGTTTCAAATTAACTAAAAAGCGTAATGAAGTGGAATCTCTTATAAACTCAAAACTTAAACCTGAAATAAATAAACTAAAGAAATACTTACTGGAAAATGGAAAGTTTTATCCTGGTTTTCTTATTATAGATTCTTCTGCTTTGTCACTTGAAGGAAAGGAAGAAGGTAGGGCTTTAGATGATGCTTTGTTTCAGTATTTGGTAAGTCATCAACATGATGGACAAGCTATTATTGTTGAAAATACTATTCCTGGGGTGGACTATGAGAGTGTGAATGTGATTAGGTTTTCTGATAATTGTGAAATTTGTGGATGTTAAATACTATAACATAATTTTTAAACACAAAAATAGCCTGGTTTCCGCTATCCAGGCTATTTTTGTAGTATATGAAAAAAAGTAATGAATCTATGAACAAAGAAATTTTAATTAGGATATTTTAATTATGGACATCCTTTTTAGTTTCTATACATATGTTTTATTATTTTTTTCTTTATTTGTAAGCGTAAAAGAATTTCTACCTATATTACAAGTAAAAGGTTAGCTAAAATATAAATATAAAATATTAAATATGGAGGCTAACCTTATGTATGTAAAAAATAGCCCAGATCAATGGGCTGAAATACTTGAAAAATTCAACTCATATGACGGTTCTGTCACAAATTTCTGTGAAGAAAATAAAATCTCTAAAAGTCAATTCTATTATCATAGAAAAAGAAAGGTTCAGCAACCTGTAGCATCTACTTTTTGTGAGGTGGAATTAGTTAAAGTAGCTACCCCAATAACTACTAAAGAAGTAGATACTCTTTCTAGTTATATAAAAATTGAAATAAACAATGTAACTATTCATATTCCACCTAGCGAAGCTACGCTTTTAACTACAATAATAAAGGAGCTTTCAAATTCATGTTAAATCTAAATGAAGTTGATAAAGTATATCTAGCATGTGGAGTAACAGATTTGAGAAAAAGCATTGATGGCTTAGTAATTGCAGTACAAAACCAATTAAAACTAGATCCTTTTGAAAAGGCATTATTTGTTTTTTGTAATAGACAACAAAATAGACTGAAAATCCTCCACTTTGACGAAGGATTTTGGTTATACTATCACAGAATTGAAAACAATAAATTAAAATGGCCTATGACTAAAGAAGAAGCATTAACAGTAAATAAAGAAGAATTAAGTTGGCTTCTTAAAGGATATGAAGTTAGAACATCTTCCAAATTTAAGCCTGTAATTCAGAAAAATACATACTAAATAGAATGATCAAAATACTCCTAAATAACTGAATTTTCAACGATTTTATAGTACAATTATATTATATTTAAGAATATAAGGGGTTATAATATGCAGGATATAGTTTTAGAAAAAGAATTGGATGAGAATACAAAAAAATTAATTACTAAAATGGAAAATGAGATTGAATCTAAAGATAAAGAAATAGATAGTTTGAAAAAAGAGGTAGAAATTTTAAAAGGTCATATTTTAAATAAAAATAAGAAGATATTTGGGAAATCTAGTGAGCAAGTAGATTCAAACCAATTATCTCTATTTAATGAGGCTGAAAAAGAAAGTGACTTAAAAGTAGCTGAGCCTGAAATAGAGGAAATAACTTATACTCGAAAAAAATCAACTTCAAATATAGGTAAAAAAGAGAATTTATCTAATTTAGAAGTAGTTGTAATAGAACATAGACTTGAGGAAGGCGAAGCCATTTGTAATGAATGTCATTCGACTTTAGTTGAGATAGGAAAAAAAGAAAAAGATATTCTAAAGTATGAACCCGCGAAACTTTATGTTGAAAAGCATATAACATACAGCTATGCTTGTAAATCATGTGAAGAAAAAACAGGAGAAGCAAATATAGTTTGTGCTAAAACACCAAAAACTTTTTTACATAAAAGCATGGCATCTAATGAAATAGTAGCTCATGCTATATGTCTTAAATATTTATATTCACTTCCATTATATAGACAAGAAAATTATTTCAAGATGTTAGGGGCTAATCTATCTAGGCAAACCTTGTCTAACTGGATAATAAGTTCTGCTAAGGAATTTCAAGTTGTATATGATTTAATGAAAGAGGAATTATTAAAATCAAATTATATACAAGCTGATGAAACGAGCTTGGTGGTAATTGATGCAAAGGGAAAAGAATCAAGATCTAAATGTTATATGTGGTTATATAAAACAGGAGGAAATGATAACTCTATTATTTTATATGAATATCAGAAAACTAGATCTAGTTCTTATCCAAAATCATTTTTGAATGGTTATTCTGGATTTCTTCAGACAGACGGATATAACGGATACAATAGCGTCAGTGATGCTAAACGACTTTATTGTTTAGCGCATATCCGAAGAAAATATTATGATATCGTATCAACCCTAAATAATGAAGCCTTGAAAAAATCACGTGCAATCATAGGGTTTAATTATTGTGAGGAAATATATAAATTAGAAAAAGACTTGAGAAAAGATTATGGTGAAGATGAAGATTTCTTCAAAATTAGATATAAATATAGAAAAGAAAAGTTATCATCCATTTTACATAAATTTGAAAAATATGTATCAGATGAAATTGAAGATGCATTGCCTAAAAGCCCGTTAGGGAAAGCTCTAGAATATAGTAAAAAAGTTTTACCTGGAATGAGAAGAGTACTTGAGGATGGAGCATTGGAAATAGATAATAATGCGGCTGAAAGGGCTATTAAGCCATTTTGTTTTTTATACTTAGAATTCATACCAAATCACAATTAAAAATTCTACCACCCCAGCATGAATAATTTTTTTAGTAGTATAATTTACAATCAATTGGAAATACTATTTAACCATTCTTTGGTTTCTTTTAACCTATAAGAATTTCCATTCATATTTACCACGTAGGATTTATGAGTTAACCTATCGGTTAATGCTGCAGTCATAACTGGATCTCCTAAGATTTCATTCCATCTATCAAAAGATAGATTTGTTGTTAATATTGTAGACTTAAGACCTGTTCTTAAGGATATATTAGTAAACAACAGCTCCGCTCCCTCTCTATCAGAGGAAATATATCCAAATTCATCTAAAATAACCAAGTCATATTTTATTAGCTTGTTTTGAAAAGCCCTTAAGGATTTTGTTGACTTTAATTCCTTTAATTGGGTAATAAAAAGTGGAACAGTTGTAAAAAATACTTTATATCCTTCTAAACAGGCTTTCATCCCCAAGGCGATAGCCATGTGGGTTTTGCCTGTTCCAGGATTACCAGAAAGTATAACATTTTGCCCTTCCTCTATAAAGTTTAGGCTACTTAGATGTTTTAATTTATTTTGAGCATCTTTAGGAAGTGCTCGTATATCAATGTCTTCGAGGTATTTCTTGCAAGGAAAATTGGCTATCCTTATTCGACTTTGAATTAAGTTATACTTTCTTATATCATATTCTTTCTGCAACAATCTGAATAAAAACTCATCATAAGGAAGATTATTTGACAAAGCATCTTCAATAGATTCTTTTATATCTGTCTTTATAACACTGAGTTTTAGAGATTCTGCGTATTTTTTAACATCATCTATATAAGAGTTATTACTCACTTTTTTCACGTCCTTATTTTTATAATAAATCATTAAATTCTGATAGCATATTTATGGAATTAGCCATAATATCATCACTACGATCCTCTAAATATACTAGTTTGTTATCATCTTTTAAAGAACATATATATTCTATTTTATCCACACTAATATCAGTAGGACACATTTCTTGTATGTGTTTAATTGCATTAAATACAGGTGTAATTCCATACTTACCAACACACGCTATAACTGTTATAAATTCTTTATCTTTATTCTTAAAGTAAGAGTTATAAATATCTTTTAGAACTTTATCCATCTGTTCAAAAGCTGCGCTACTAACAAGAGCCTTTGGCTTTCTATATAATGTATAAATATAGTGTGAAATGTCAATTTTCCACTTGTTCATTCCATTAACTTTAGTATATTCACACACTTTTTCTTCGTTATAAAATACAATTATTTTGTTTGTATAAACCTTACATCTTAATAGTTGTCCAACATAATTGTCTGGAACAGAGTAATAACAAGAGTCAATCATGATTGTTGAATACTTATTTACTCTGCAATCTTGTATTTTTGATGTTTCATATAAAGGCATCTCTGGAAGTAAATTTTTTCTTTCTTCTTCTAATAATTCCTTTGAAGATTTCTTTTTCCCGAAGGGACATTTATTATTTATTTCATCTAAAACGTTCATTAGATGAAGGTTTGCTTCTTCCAAAGAATTAAACTCTAGTTTTTGACTAAATGCTTTTCTTCTAACGACTTCTACACTTTTTTCAACATGACCTTTTTCATTTCCACTACGTACATTACAAAATCTATAATCAAATTTATAATATATAGACAATTTTAATAATGCATCAGTAGGCTCTTTCTCTGATGGACCTAAAAATTTTTTTACAGCCACCCTTGTATTATCATATACAATTGTATTAAATACACCGTGGATATGTTGAAAAAAGTATGCATGAGCCTCTAAAAAGCATGCTGTATCTTGCTTTGGGAATAGCTTAGCCCATCTATAATTACCAAATGCTGATGTAAAAATGGCTAATTGATATTCTCTAAGAATATTATCCTCAATATATAGTTTTACAGTACCAAAATCAAATTCAGCTATATCACCAGGAATGTATTCTTGTTTTATGAACGCTTCGCGTTTCTTATGTTCAATCTTATTTATGGTATTTGTTACTGAAGTATAACTAATATTAAATCCTTCTTTATTAAGAGCATCACATATATCTATTTTTTTCATCTGCTGTTTAGAAAGCCCTGATAGTCGTTTATTTTCATTCTCTTTAAGATAGTATTTAATCCTTTCAATTACCTCTTCAGTTACTGCTGTTTTTGACCTAGGTGATGATTTATATTTTGGTTTCTGTGTTATTTCATCAATTAAATCCACTTTTTCTGTTTCCGTAAGGTTTTCACCTGCTTGGCGAAGCCCTTCCTCATACTCTTTGATATATTTTCTTATGGTATCTCTAGCTATTCCAGTTTCTCTTTGAATTTCTCTTTGAGATTTATTATTTTTTATATAATCCAAAATAATCTTTTGTTTATCTTTCAAATTTATCACCCTCGCACATCCTTTTATACTTCATATTATTACCAAATATTATGTGTATAAAAGAATTGGAAAATTCTGTGGTGGAAGAATTTTTAATTAATTTTTGGACTAGTAATAGTTTGTACTAAACACCATTTGTAATTGGAAGGAAGAACTGGCTATTCGCTAATACTGGAAAAGGTGCAAAAGCAAGTGCTACTCTGTACAGTATTATTGAAACTGCTAAAAGCTACGATCTTGTTGCAGAAAAGTATCTGCTTTATTTGATGGATAATATGTCAAAACATGAAACATTAACAGAAGAAAAATTATTAGAGCTAATGCCTTGGTCGGCAACTCTGCCAGAAAATCTTAAAATAGAAAATAAATAATATAGAGGCAATAACTGATTTTAATACAATATCAGTTATTGCCTCTTATATTTCAAGGCGTTAAATCTTTTACGCTTACCTTTATTTATGATCAATAAGGCATATAACTATTTCATTTTCTAAGTATTATATTTAGAAAAAATTTGATAGTTCTATTATGTGATTATTTTCAATTACTTTTGGTATAGTAATAGTCTGTGATAATCACATCTAAAATAACATAACTCTAAAACTTAATGCTGATGAAATGGAAAGACATATAGGTTTTAATACCATCTAAAATAACATAACTCTAAAACCATCTTGCATTAATTCTCTATGCTCGATTAGTTTTAATACCATCTAAAATAACATAACTCTAAAACATACGAGATTACTTTATCTTTATTATCTTTGTTTTAATACCATCTAAAATAACATAACTCTAAAACATTCTTCACGTTCTTCGCCAGTCATTTCATGTTTTAATACCATCTAAAATAACATAACTCTAAAACACAACAACCCCACAAGAAGCTGGACAGTCTGTTTTAATACCATCTAAAATAACATAACTCTAAAACCTAAGCTCATAACAACCCTCCTACTGTCTAGTTTTAATACCATCTAAAATAACATAACTCTAAAACAAATTCTTTCTGTTACATCAATAGGAATATGTTTTAATACCATCTAAAATAACATAACTCTAAAACCAACTTTCTTAGGCGCCACTACTAAAACCTGTTTTAATACCATCTAAAATAACATAACTCTAAAACAGAAGAATGTAACAATAAAACAAATAATAAGTTTTAATACCATCTAAAATAACATAACTCTAAAACAGAGTCCTTATCGTGTCTATCTTTAAATACGTTTTAATACCATCTAAAATAACATAACTCTAAAACATGACGTTGAAATAGATTATGATCCATCAGGTTTTAATACCATCTAAAATAACATAACTCTAAAACTATACAAAGCAGTTATGGCTCCTAATAAATGTTTTAATACCATCTAAAATAACATAACTCTAAAACATCATTATAAGATATATATTTAGAATCAAAGTTTTAATACCATCTAAAATAACATAACTCTAAAACAAATATCCATACCTGCACCTTCAAATAATAGTTTTAATACCATCTAAAATAACATAACTCTAAAACTAGTGCCATCTTTACTGTTATCTAATTTAAGTTTTAATACCATCTAAAATAACATAACTCTAAAACTCATTGTCATTCCCTCCTATGAAAAATAAAGTTTTAATACCATCTAAAATAACATAACTCTAAAACCCACGAAGGATAATTTGCTGCAAATATGAAGTTTTAATACCATCTAAAATAACATAACTCTAAAACACATTTAAAGCACTATTACAAGTTATTATTGTTTTAATACCATCTAAAATAACATAACTCTAAAACTGGCTAATTTCTGTGATTGGATAACAAAAGGTTTTAATACCATCTAAAATAACATAACTCTAAAACTATACTGCTGCTCATCATAGTTTACACACTGTTTTAATACCATCTAAAATAACATAACTCTAAAACTAAATTTTTAATATTTGTGTCGTTTGCAAAGTTTTAATACCATCTAAAATAACATAACTCTAAAACCATCTGTCTGCATATTTCCACCAAGGAATAGTTTTAATACCATCTAAAATAACATAACTCTAAAACATAGAAAAAGCAATTAGTGAGAGATAATATGTTTTAATACCATCTAAAATAACATAACTCTAAAACATTTCAAATTCTCTTATGTACATATTTAATGTTTTAATACCATCTAAAATAACATAACTCTAAAACCATCTGTTGCTATAAGATTTAACTTGTTTAGTTTTAATACCATCTAAAATAACATAACTCTAAAACGATTGTAAATAGGTTGATTATCTAATACCTGTTTTAATACCATCTAAAATAACATAACTCTAAAACAGAGCAAGGATGGATATTAGACGGTGCAGAGTTTTAATACCATCTAAAATAACATAACTCTAAAACCATCCGTTGCAATAAGATTAAGTTTGTTTAGTTTTAATACCATCTAAAATAACATAACTCTAAAACGCCCAGTTCGGGCTGGTACAAGTCCGACAAGTTTTAATACCATCTAAAATAACATAACTCTAAAACGAGAATTCGGTTCATCTGAAGGTATCTTAGGTTTTAATACCATCTAAAATAACATAACTCTAAAACAGAGAAGGTAGAGTAAAAGATGTGGTACGAGTTTTAATACCATCTAAAATAACATAACTCTAAAACCTCAAATTCAACTTTTAGTAAAATTCTAAACTACTTTCCTAATAAAGCCAAACTAAGTTCTTCAATAGGATACATAACAAATCCCTGTTAAAATAGACAATATCATTATTTTTTAAATACAAATTCATCAAATTCATTATCTATGTACAACTTATTCTCATACTCTAGTAAATGATTTTCCTCACCATACTCAATTACCAATAATTTTATATCTCTCTGCAATGCTGATTTATATATTTCTATTATTTCTTCATCATTAAAAAATAACTTTAGATTAACTAATACTATTATCTTGTAAAGTTTAAAATTTGATATTAAATCAAATAAACAAATTATATTATCAAATGGATTGTCATAATGATACTCATTAAATTTTAATCCAGTAGCTTTAAGGATTTCTGAAACTTTCAGCTCTCTTTTGTATTCTAGTTCAAAATCATATGTTGATAAAACTTCTCCTATATTTTCAAATATATTTTGCAGATTAATAAGTAAATTATCTTCTCCATATTCATAATTATACTGTATTTCTATATCATTGTATAAGGATTTCAAAATTTTATTTGAGTTTATGTCAATATTATAAAAATCATTTACAACTAGTATATTTTTTGATATTTCTAGTCTATTATCATTATTAAGCAGTACTACATCATTGCCCTCTTCAATATTTTTAGCATACTTGTTTATAATATATACTGATTTTTTAAACAATTCTTTGTCTAAAATTTGAACTATATTTATATACCTTTCATCAAATTCAATTAAATTTTCAAAATATATAAATCTTAAAGTAATCAAAATATCACCAGCCTTTTGGTGTTATCTAGTACTTTATCATTACGATCACCTATAACATATTCAATACCTGCAAATTGTTTTTCTGTAATAACCATCATCTGTATTAAACCTTTTGGAGCTTTATGCTTTCTAACCCTATCTTGTATAAGTTTCGCCGTAGTAGAGTTTAGTGCAATTTTACTATAAACAGATTCTTGCATCATTACAAATCCTTCATTAAGTAAAAACTTTCTAAATTTAGTGTAACTTTTACGCTCATCATAAGTTGTGCTTGGCAAATCAAAAAATACAATAACTCTCATATATCTATAACTCATAGCACCTCCACCTTTAAAACTTGATCTATGTCATTAGCTTCTAATGCTTTTGTAATACTGCCTAGATATAGTGATATGGCATTTGGTAAATAATAATTTCCATTATTTATACTTACCTTTGTATTTAATACATCAATTAATTTTAACTTGAAGTCTTTATCAAAATAATTATCTTTGTTGAAATAAACAATATCATCAATTATTGGTCTAAAGGGTTCCATCAGGTCCGACGACAAGTTAAAATAATTAAACTCATTTTTATGATGAATACCAAGCTGTGTTAAATATCCGTTGGCTACTATTTCCTTATTAAAACTAGATAATAATATCGCATATCCATAATCTAGTGCTGAATTAATTTCACTACTACTATCTCTAGTAAAATCCATTCCAAATAAACTGTTAAAGTATACTTTAGCCGCATGTCCTTCTCTATTACTTTTGTCACCTATTTCCACTTCTTCTGTATAGTCTAATAACTTATTCCAATTTTCCTTGTCGTTCTTTTTTAATATATAACTTTGGTTATATATTTTCTGTCTTACTACTTCTGTCCATATTTCATCTTTTATAGTGTTTTTCCACTTAATTTGTGACATTATTCTTTTACTAGTATTGTGAGAACCGTAATATTGTATTACTTCTCCTTTTGGATTATGTCTTTCATCACAAAATACTACTTTAATTTTTCTATCCATTAACTCACACAATAAAGTGGCAGTAATAGATACAAGAGTTGTATCTATTACTAAAGTATTTATTTCAGACAAATGAATCATATTTAGATTCTCATTTTTTATTAATAAGTAGTTATTTTTATAGCTTAATTTACATTTATTCGATATTACAACAGTTCTCCAACTCATAACTTAATATCTTTCCTCTCTTACATAAAGTCCTGTTATAGATGGATATATAAAAGTTGTTTCTTCAATATTCATTGTCTTTCCATTAAGTTTTCCAAATTCTTTTGATTCCTTAATTAATGACATATTAGCTTTTTCTGCATTGGCCTTTGTAAGCTTCAATAATTCTTGAATTATTTCTACTTTTTCTTCAATATTAAGTTCTATAAATTTATCTCTTTTAATTTTTATTTTTTTTATTAAGTTTTTATAAATTAAATAGTGTAAATCTATTTTTTCTATTATTTTATCAAATACTTCTATCAATTGTTCTTGTGTAATACTTTTGATATATTTTTTATTAGACATTTTATATATAATTTCTTCTGAATCACTCTCCAAAAGTAATTGTTTTGCATTATGCCATTCACTTTCTGGTTTAAAAGAAATTATTCCTTCTTTATTTTTACATAATTTGTATCTTGTTGAAGCCAAATAGAAAATACCCTTGTCATTTTTAAATAATTGATATTTTAAAACCTTAAATTTAAGTATTTTAACATCTTCTAATTTCTCTACTTCTTCAAAATACTCCTTTAATTTTTCTTTTGAATCTCCTATTTGGTTACTGAACCTAACTGGAACTTTTCTTAGTTCCTTAACTATTTTACCTTTATTTTTATATTGTATTATAGATGAGTATGCTGTTTGCTCATTTTTATAATATCCATATTTTTTAACATCCATATTTTTCTTTATTGGTATCTTATTATCTACACTTTCATCATAGCTCGCCTTTTTATAGATAGTACCATTAAACAGTTCGCCTTTATTTTCACAAACACGTTTTGTAATATTACAATCCTTATAGTTTAACTGTTTTTTTATCTTATCTATTGTTTTATTTTCTTCCCAAACAAGTTTTCCATCCTTTTCATAAGTTTTATTCATGGAGCCTATTATAAATCCATACTTATTTACTCTGTTATCTTCATATTTACTATATTTTTTGTACTCATTATAAACAAACTCTTTTTCTAAACCAGGAAATTTATTAAGTATATAATTACCTATGACACTTGTAACTAGTGCATCTTTTGCATGATGATAGTCGTTTATCTCCCTGTTTTTGTATATATCAAATTGTTTTCTAAAGTCATCTACTAGACTTGCTTTTACTGGAACAACTTTTGTTCCTTCCTTTTCATAACAGTTTATTAGTATATTTGTTACATGCTTTGATATTTGTCTAGTTTCTACTAATTGTCTGTTTAAGAATCCTTGTTCTTCATATCTATTTAATTGGCCTTTCATCAAGTTGTTATATTTCTTAGAGCTCATTAGACCTTTTTCTTTTAATAATCCCCACCATAATTTTGTATCATCAGATACAAAATTAACTGGCATAGTTTGATTAGACCTCATTTGATTTTCTTCCTTTGTAACTAAAACTAAGTTGTCTATACTATCATCCTTTATTAATGATTGATATATAATATGATCAATTTCGTAAGATCTTAGTTGGTCAAATTTCAATGGTTTTCTACTATACATAGACTTACCAAGTTGCATAAAATACAATAATTTTACCTTAGTATCAATAACAGTTTTTTTATCTTTTAGTTCTTTTCTTGCATCCTCATTTATATACTCATCATATTCTTCACCTAAATCTGCATATAATTTTTCTAATTTACTTTTTCTCGAACTAGTTCTCTTAGATTCTTCATCTTCTCTAGCAAATTCTATAAATATATTTTTAGGGTATGTTCCCATTATTTTGACTATCTCTTCAATTATCTTTATACTTTGCCATACTCCTCTTTTTATTTTTGGAGATCCTTGTAAATCCTTTATCAAATTATCATAAGTTATTTTAGTATTATCTTCTAACTTATTTTCTTCTTTTATTATCTTGTCAAATCCAAATTCTTTATTATTTATAATTTGCATAAAGTTTAAATCTTTTTCTTTTAGAATATCTATTATAGTCATTTTTCTTTGGTATGAATTTACTATATATATACCATTTAGAAGTGTTCTCGAAAGTCTTGCCCATCCCTTATATTTTAATTTTAAGATTTTTTTCATCATTTCTTTATCTTGTGCTATTTGAGGATATTCTTTTTCTATTTTTCTTTCAACTATTTTCTTGTCTTCAAATACAGTAAGCCATTCTATGATATTTTCTATAATTTGTCTGTTAGATGGATTTATTTCTTCGAATACTTCTATAAAATCTCTATATGGTTTTAATGAAGATGCAGCTTTTTTATCTCCTTGTAACCCTGTTACATTACACTCTCCACTACTCATTTGGTGATTATTTTTGTACCAAGTAGCTATATCTTTTTCTGATACTGTATTCTTTTGTAAAAATACCTTTTCTCTCAAATCTTCTTTTAGTTTATTATCTAAGTTTTTATTATTAATTTTTATTTTGTTTATTTCGTTATAATACATATAATCTGCAAACAATAAAGAGTTTCTAGGTAACACATCTTTGTTTGTTAAGTATGTACATTTATTAGTCATTCTTTTTATAAATTCCTCTGCTGAAGCGTCTATATCTACTATCTTGTCCATATTCCAGGGATAGATTTTTTCATTTTCCATACCTTTTATCTTTTCTACCCAAGCAAAGTTACTATGTGTATTTAATGGACCTACATAATAAGGCACTCTAAAGTTTAGAAGTCTCAAGATTTTATCTTTGTTTTCTTCTATACATGGATAATGCTTACCTTGATTTTCTAGTATTTTTATAAGCTCCATTTCATTTAACTGATATGGTATGGCTGCATTATCCTTTGTCGTTTGAGTAATTAAGAAGTTATCATTTTCTATTTCTTTTAGAATAGATTTCTTTTCATCTATTAAGTAGCCATCTTCTAATTTGTTCTCAATAAATCCTTTAACCGTATCATAAAACTTACCTTGTACTGTTTTTATATCATTATTTTTTAACTTTTTATCTTTATTTTTTATGTAGGTTGGATAATTAACTTCTTCTTCTTTAGATTTAAATATTTCTTTATAAAGTTTTCTGTCATAATGAGATATCAAATCTTTAAGCATTTTAAGTTCTTTTTTGTATTTTTTGTATCCTTCTACCTTTGCAAATGAAATATATTCTTGTTCATTTAGTATATTGCCCATCACTGACCAACTATATATTTTTTCCATTATTTCTAATAAAGTACAGTCATCTCCTAGTACTGATCTTCCTTTATCTAGTTTTGTATCTATATCTTCATCGGAAAACTTAAAGTTAATCTCTTCTTCAAAAACTATCTCTGTAAATATTTTACTTAAATCTACTTTTAATCCTACTAATCCATTAAATATATTTTTCAATTGATTTTTGTATATTTTTTCTCCATTAACTAATTTATCAACTTTCTTTTGTCTACTATTATCTTTATTTGATATAATTTCTTTTATTTCCACTGGATTTAATTTAATATCTGCTATTTCTAATCTATATACTTCATCTATTAACTCTTGTATAGTTTCCTCTATGTTTCCTGTTATATTATCAAAGGTTTGTCCTTCATAAAGAAAGTTTCCTCTATACTTAATTATATGATGAAGTGCAAGATACACTAATCTTACATCCTTTTTCTCAGGACTTTCAATAAGTTCTTTTCTTAGATGATATATGGTAGGATACTTATCATAATATTCTTTATCTGAAAATTCTTTGCCAACGAATAAATTTGATTTGCTTACTTTATCCTTTCTATCTTCTAAATATAAAAATGATTCTTTAAGCCTTATGAAAAATGCCTTATCAACTTTTTCTATTTCTTTTCCCAATAATTGTTGAAGTAAAGCTATTCTTTCTCTTCTTCTATTAAGCCTTCTTCTCGTACTTCTATTTATTCTTCTATTTTCTGCTGTTTCCCCTTCATCAAAAAGCCTTACTCCCCACATATTTTTCTTTTTAAATTTCAATATATTGTAATTGTCATCTGTTACTGCCCAGCCCACAGAATGTGTACCTATATCTAATCCTATATTATAATTCCCCATAATTTTATTGCACTCCCTTTTTAAAAGTAATATAATATTATTAGATGTTAATACCATCTAAAATAACATAACGAGTTAAAATAAGTCTTTAGACTAATTGTCTTTTAATTAAGATTATCCTTTAGAGGATTAAAAAGTTGCTTTCGGAAGCAACTTTTTTTATTTTATATTTAAATTATAGCAAAATAGTTTTATAAAATACAAAATATACCATATTATATTTTTTATATGAATTTAATTGTTATAAAACAAAAAGAAAGCATGCATTTCCCAACAAGAAAATACACGCTTTCAATTATCACTATTTATCTAACATCAAACATCTTAAGCAACATCATTCTTCTCTTCCACTCTATCAGCATTTGATTTATTATAAGACTTTTGAGATACAAATCTTATAACAAGTCCCATACCTATAAGAATCAACGGTCCTCCATACGTTTTTACAATCAAAATAATAGCCTCTGTCCCAGTAGATCCCATTACATAGTCTAGACCTGCTCCCAAAAATCCTACACAAGATAATACTAAAGCTATTCCTGCTAAAGTGTAGGCAAGTACATCTGATTTAAAGAATTTAAAATCCATACCTTTGTTATTTTTTCTAAATACCATATATGCACACATAAGAATTATATAAGGTATAACAACTGTTAAAGCTGATAAATCTGTTAACAACTTAAAGAATGCATCTATAGACTTTAGTCCAAATAGTGGTATAGCTATTAGTACTACTAATATGGCACATTGAGTCCATAGGGCGTTTACCAATGTTCCGTCTTCTCTTTTCTTAACTAAAAATTCTGGGAATGTTCCTTTTGGAACTTCTCCAAACATAGCTCTTATTGGAGATTCCATCCATATTATATAAGCTGCTATTGATGTTACTAAGAATATGGCTGCATATATTTGAGCTACTACTTTTCCATTTATTCCAAAGTTATTTGCTACTATACTGTAAACCACATATCCTGCATCTTTTATACCAGCACTTTCCAAAACTTCTGCTGATGCTATTAATTGTACAGCCACAGAACCAAGTATATATGATAATGCTATAAGTATAGTTGCTATAACCATAGCTTTTGGGAATGTCTTTTTAGGATTTTCTGTTTCTTTTATATAAGTTCCTGCAACTTCTGAACCTGATACTGCAAATAGTAACCAAGAAAATGTTGCGAAATAACTTACATTAAATTTTGGAACAACTGTTTCCGCACTAAATTCAGTTGCAGAAGGTGTTCCAGTAAAATATCCAACTATAGCCATTACTATAAATATTACTGTTGCTGCTAGCGTAAATTTCCCACCAAAATCAGCCAACTTAGAGAATTTACTTACACCTCTTGTTGCTATATAAGTCATAGCTATACATATAAATATTGATAATATGGGTAATAAATAAGCATTAGAATCAGTAAATACATTTCTTCCAAGTAAAGCCCATGATGCTGCCACAGGTATTCTTGAAAATACCATTTGTAAATAGAAAAGTATACCTATAAAATAAGACCAAGTACTTATGAATGCCCATTTTTCGCCTAGTGCTTGTCCTACCCAAGTATAAATTCCACCGTCTTTATCTTTGTTAAAAGATGCCATTTCTGCTATTACTCCACAAAGTGGTAAAAAGAATAGTACAGATACTATCACCCATGAAGGTATAGCCGTTGCCCCTAAATATACTGCATTACTTGCAATGTTAGTAAAACCAAATGTTGGAACAAATATAAGCATTACTAATGCCCATAATTTAATTTTTTTATTTTCTCCCATAATGTCTCTCCTCTACGATGAATATTTTCAACAAAAAAAAGCCCTGAGCTTACACTCAAGGCTATAAAATGCCAAGTGAATATACTATGTCTATATTATAGTATATGCACTTGGTATTATAAATATCCTTTAAATGATAGCTCACCACAAAATAATTTGTGATAGTGATACAGATATTCTCTGTACCCCTAGTTATACAACCTTTTAGCCTCAGTTATACAACTTCGGCGATACTTCCTTTCCTAATAAATCATCCTGCTTTTATTCATTACTAGTACTATTAATTACCGCTCCACTATCTTTTTTATATCTTAATTTGAATTTATGTTCTGATTATACACTGTGAAATTAATTTTGTAAATATGTTTTTATTTAATTATATAATTATTTTTTTACTTATAATATCTTTCATTAAACTTCTCACATCTGTTAATAGTAACTAGGGCAAGACTTTGATACATAAAAAGTTTATCCTTGCTCAAGCCCTTCTCCTTTGCCATTTTTTCATCAAGCCATTGAATCTGTTCTCTCTTCAACTTGTTAAATGAATCTTTATCCAAATCTGTTTTTAGTGATTTATATAAATTATTTAACATTTTATCGCTTAATTCATAAACTGTCTTTGCACTTTCTAAATCATTAGTATCATAAGATCTTAAAATATCTATTAATTTGGCTTGGTATCTATAAGTACCATTTTCTTTAGTAGTTAAATTTTCTGCTTCTTTTGCTTTTTTATTATAATCATTTATAATTTTTGTAGCTGCAGCACTGCTCTTTACTGTTTCCTTTTTCTCTTTAGTTACTTCTTTTTCTTCCTTTTCCTTTTTATCTTCTTTATCTTCTTTTTCTTCTTCTTTTTCCTTTTTATCTTCTTTTGTAGGATTATTCTTTAAGTCTTCACACTCTTTCTTTAAATCCTTAGCAACACTTTTTATTATGTTACTTTCACTCTTTATTCTTTCTATTGATAGGCATAACTGTATTGCCACATCATAATGTTTCTTCTCCTTAGAATCAATTGCTTCTACTAAATTGTTTGTTTGCTTGTAAAGTGCATCAGCTTCTTCTTTATTTTTATTTTCCTCTTTTGCTAAACTAAAAAGGTTCCTTGCGTTATCATACTCTTCATTTGCAACTGCTTTTTTTCCCTCTTTTAAATATTTATCATAAGATGAAATATCATGTTTTTTACTACCTCCCACAAGAAATATACTTACGGTAACCAATAGAATTATTATTTTTTTCATTTACTCAATCCCTTCTTGCTTTACAAATATTTCTATATTTATAATTTATATGATTTTTATCACCCAACAATTAACATTACATTATTTTTATTTGCAAACAAAAAAGCCTAAGAGAAAATTAATTACTCAGACTTTTTTATTATTGATTTATTATTTAAACACCAACAAGTATTTTTGTAGATATTTTATCTATATTTTTATTTACAACATTATGTAAGTACATATCTCCCCCAAGCTTATCATTAAACTCCATAATTTCCTTACATCTTTCATTCACATCATTTAAGCCACATGATTCTCCACTATTTATTATTATATGAATAACACTTCCTGGAAACTTAGCTCTCATTTCTTTTACAAATGCTATTCTGTCTTCACAGTGTAGGTTCCTATCTTCGTAGAAGTAAATAATTTTCTTTCCATGAGCTTTGAAAACACTAATAAGGTCATTATCATCAAAACCTATCAAGCTTTTTTCTTCCTCTTCCAAAACCCCTAAAAAATATTGAAGAGTCTTTTCAGCAGTTTCAAAATCTCCTTCACCCATGCAGCATAATCTGTAATCATTTTCTAAGTAAGAAAATTTTTCCCCTATTCTTATCTCTTTTAACATATTTTTATCTCCCTATTATATCTCATGTATATTTCTATACGTCCATTTATTTACTTACTTTATACATAGATTTTTATATTACTCTATAGACTTCATCATCAGACATTCTGTTATGCCATCTCTGTACAAACCAGGTATGTCACCTATTTGGCAGTATCCTAATTTTTCATACAATCTCTTTGCATCCCAGTTAAAATCCCCTACTACTAAAAATAGCTTTTTATAATTTTCACTGCAAAAACTCTCTGCAAAATTTAAGAGAATTTTGCCTATACCAAGACCGCGACTTTCTCTTTTCACACAAATCATATGTATATAAGGAAAAGAGTGAAATGCTCCATTTTCAATAATCCATATAAATCCTTTACACCTATTATTATTGTCTATTGCAATGTATATTTCCCCTTTAGTAATTCCCTCTTCCAATGATTTTTTGGCGCTTCCCTCATTTTGAAAATATTTTTCCCCAAGCTCAGAATTTACTAATGCATCTTCGCAATCATTTATATAATTCATATTCCCTTTTATAACTCTTATATCCATAATGCAATCTCCTCTTATCTTTTCTTTTGCATATTTATGTCCGACCTTATTATATCACTTCTAAAAAATACTGTAAAATTTCGCCAAAAATACAAAAGCTATGTTTCTCATATATAAAACATAGCTTAATAAAAACTTATGACTTATTCATTTTCAGTATAATCAAACTAAAAGAAACTATTGCTAATCCCCATTTGCAATAGTTCCTTTCCTTTTATTGGCGTTCATGTAATTCCCCTTGATTTAATGTTACCCAACTCAATTTTTAAACTTTTGACTAAAGATAAATCTGATTTTTAATCCCCATACATCATTTATGATTTATCATTAGTTCATATTATCCCCATAATTAGTTACCATAGAATTCTATATAAAATATAATAATGAAATTTTCTTATTTTTTCCATATTATTGCACTCAGAAGCAATATTTTGCACCGAAACACAAATTTATGCTAAAATTTATATGAAGTATTCTAATTATTATGGGGGGTAATATGAGAATAGCTATTATAGATGATTTAATGAAAGATAGAACTGATGTTAAAAATATTATAAATGAGTTCTTCTTAGAAAGATTTACAAAACTTAACAAAATGGATTTGAAAATTGATGAGTTTGAAAATGGGGAAGATTTCTTATCAGTATTTAAACCTAATTATTATGACATTATAATTTTAGACATATATATGAAAAATATTACAGGCATGGAAACTGCTCGAAAAATTTTCAATGCTGATAAATCTTGTAATATAATTTTTTTGACCTCAAGTAGTGATCATGTACTTGATAGTTTTGAAGTTAAAGCAGTGTTTTACATTATCAAACCAATCACACTTAACAAAGACAAACTATTTACTGCTCTTGATTATTGTCTTGAAAATTTAAAATTAGACACATCATCCTTAGAAATAATCATTAATAAAAAACCAATAAATTTACTTTTCTCCAACATTATGTATGTAGATTGTGAGCGTAGAATCAGTAAATTTCATATGACAAATACTACTCTTGTTTCCAATAAAAGTTTAAGTAATTACTGCGAAAACCTACTTAGTGATAAAAGATTTATTGAATGTTTTAGGGGAATAGTTGTGAATATGGATCATATAGATAGGATAGAAAATGATGATTTTATATTAACAAATGGAGAAATTCTTCCAATTACTAAACGTAAAAAATCTACTATTAAAGATATTTATTTTGAATATTTTTTAAAGAAAAGAGGCCTTTAGTATATGAGTACTTTTATCACGGCTCTATCAATTTCTTTAACACAAATTCCAGGTATTATCATAAGATATTTGCCTTTTCATAAGGAGCTAAACACAAAGAAAAGAAATTTACTTTTTGCCACATATTTAATATTTTTGATTATGGAAACTATTGTACTTTTTCTCTTAATTAATAAAAATGGTATGAGAATTTTTGCTTTTAAAAAAGCCGTTATTTTAGGAGGTATTATTTTTATACTTATAAATTGTATAATAATTAAATCAAAATTTTTTCAACATATGTTTATTTCAGGTATGCAATCAATTTATGTTTTATTTTTGCATACTATAGTAGCTTTTATACAATCATACTTTTTTTCAAGTGAATCAATTTACTGTCAGTTTTTCTTACAGTCCATGTTGTTTTTGCTTTTATTTGCAGTTACTATTTATCCTCTTGTTGAAGTTTTAAAAGATACCTTTATGATTTATATGAAAGAGGAAAACTCACATTATTGGAATGTATTATGGATTATACCATTTTGTCTTTTTTTCAGTGATGCAATACTAACTATGAATAATGAATGGATAAATAGAATTAATCAGTTAATATCTCGTATGCTAACATTTATTGCTTGTTTTGCCATATTTAAATGTACTACTCTTAATTTTATGGAAAAGAAAGGTAAAGTTGACATTCTTCACAATAATCAACTTCTAAAGCTTCAGGTTTCTAACTTAAACAATCGTTTACGTAATATTGAAAAAAATAAGGAAAGTTTGAGCATACTTAGACACGATATGAGACATCATTTATATTTAATAAAAAGTATGTTAGATAAAGGCAATTACAATGAAATTAATAATATTATTGATAATATAAGCAATAATCTATCAAAAACTAATATAATTTCATTTTGCAAAAATCCAATTATTGACGCTTCTTTGTCTGCTTATATTGAAAAAGCAAGTGAGAATGGTATTAAGGTAGTTACAAAAATAGATATTCCTTGTGAATTAAACATCGATACTACAGATTTAGCCGTTGTTATTTTAAACCTTATGGAGAATGCTCTTAATGCCAGTTTAAAACAAAAATCAAAGGAAGATAAAATTATTGAAATAAGCTCAAAATACTCAAATGGAACTTTAGCATTTAGACTAAAAAATAGATTTGATGGAAAAGTTGAATTTGGTAAAGATAATCTTCCTGTTACATCTTCTTTGGGTCATGGAATTGGCATGCGTTCTGTAAAAGCATTTACCCAAAAGTATAATTCCAGCTTATCTTGTAGTTTTGAAAATGGTTGGTTTTCTACTATTTTATTTATAAATAATTGTAAGCTATAAGTATAATTTTTAATCAATAGTTAGCATGTTCTTCACAAAAGTCGTCAAGAATCACATTTCTTAATAGATTATTTTTGGTTAAATGACAAAAACTTACTAAATACTCTATAAATATAGACTATAATTTAAATGTGTATTTTTATAGAGGGGGGATTTTAAGTGAAATTAAAAGAAAAAGTAAAATCATTATTACTAGCTTTGACATTATCAGTAGGAGTTTTAATACCAGTTCCTGCTACAGCAAAACAAACTATGAAAGTTGAGTTTATTGATGTAGGTGCAGGTGATGCAATATATATTGAAACACCTGATGGTACAGATATGTTAATTGATGCAGGTACTACAAGTAATGGTAAAAAAGTAGTCAACCATCTACTTAAACAAGAAAAAGGTATGGATTTAGAATATGTTATATCCACACACCCAGATGCTGATCATGTTGGAGGACTTCAAGAAGTATTTAAAAGAATGAAAGTAAAAAAATTCTATTATCCAACAGATGTAGCTTATTCTACTCAGACTGCTAAAAATGTAATAAGTTTAGCTAATAAGGAATCTGGATGTAAAAAGTATAGTGCTAAATCAGGAACTAAAATAAACTCAAATGGAGCCACAATACAATTTGTACAGAGTACAACTAATTATTCAACAGATAATCAAGATAGTGTTATGACATATATAGATTATGGCAATTTAGAAATGTTACTTGCAGGAGATGCAGAAAAAGGAGCAGAATCAGCAGGTAAGAAATATAACTGTGATATTGTTCAAGTGCCTCACCATGGTTCATCTGGTTCATCGTCTACATCATTTATAAAACAATATGATCCAGAGAAAATAATAATAAGTACTGATGGTCATAAGTATGGACATCCTAATAAAGCTGCACTTAATAGATATAAGTCATATGATAAAAATATAGGTGTTTACAGAACAGACAGAAATGGAAATATAAGTGTTTATGCTACAGGTAGTAAATGGTGGATAAGTACAAATAAAAATAGTTCCCAAAAGATAGGCAGTACTAAAGCTGGAGATTCCCAAACAGATAGTCCTTCAAAACCTACGGGTAGCTATGTTTATTGTAATGGTGGAAGTTCTAGTTCAAATAAATATCATAAAACTTCTACTGCTCACGGAATGAAGGGCGCTATTAAAATGACCAAAAGACAAGCAGAGAGTAAAGGATATGTTCCTTGTAAGATTTGTTATTAGCAATTTCTAAATTAGCATGTTCTTCACAAAAGTGGTCAAGAACTGCACCCCATGGGGTTTTTGAGGAGAAACTGAGTTTCTCCTCTTGCTATAAATTAACTAATTTCACTAAGTTTAATCACTTTCATAAAAACTCTCCATCCTTTTCCAATAAAAAATAAGTTAGAATTTGTTATTTAGATTATATTTTCATATTATAAATGGCTCATGTCTTGTAAAAGGTAAAAATTTTTCTACAATATCATTAATTTTAATTTTCAAATATCCTCTAGTAGTACCATCACTACAACCATAATACTCCTCGTTGACAACTTCTTTATCAAACACAACTTGAACATTATTATTTCTATCAAGAATTGTGCTAAAAACTGTGGCTGCACCTATTTTTGTTCCCAGCATTTTTTCCATCAAGTCTGATGGTGCAAAAGAAACACGAGATATTTTTAAAGCATTACTAAAATCCTTTGATTTAAATTGTTTATCTCCCTCTGTTATAAATAGATAAAAATTTGTTTGTTGGCGATTGCATAAAAATAAGGTTTTTACCATTTTCATATTTAATTTTTCATTTATTTTTATACAATCTTCCATTGAAATTGCCTCATCTGTCTCTACACGCTCATAAAAAATGCTTAGTCTTTCCAATATTTCATAGGTTTCCTTTTGTAGCTCTGTAGAATACTCACTTGGAGACGACGTCTTAATATCACTTACATAAAACATAATCATTTAGTCCTTTCCCTTGAAAATTTCATATCCATAGTTTATCATAAAGTTATAAATTACAAATACGAATATTTATCATGAAATGTATGACAAAAACAGATATAAGGAGTTGAACTTCTATGGATATGAATATCCAAAAATTTATGGCCTTTGTTATAACTGTTGAGAAGGGTAGTTTTTCAAAGGCTGCCCAGATACTTAATTATTCTCAATCTGGAATCAGTCGTATGATTAACGATTTGGAAAAACAGTGGGGTGTATCACTTCTTTTGCGTGATCGTTCAGGGGTTAGACTTACTTCTGATGGATATAAATTATTCCCTTTAGCTAAAAATATATGTGAAGATTACGAAAAACTGCAAAATAAAGTGGAAGAATTAAATAATCTAGAATCAGGACTTATTAGAATAGGTACCTTTTCCAGTGTGGCAACTCACTGGCTTCCAAATATTATTAAAGCCTTCAAAAAAGACTATCCAAATATAGATTATGAATTGCTTCTTGGTGACTATAATGAAATTGAAAATTGGATAATTGAGGGACGTGTTGACTGCGGATTTATTTCTTTGCCAACTCATAATGAGTTTGATACTATTTTTTTAGAAGAAGATAAGTTTCTAGCTGTTTTGCCAGAAAATCATCCACTAGCTTCCTTGGATTTCTTCCCCATAGAATCAATATGTGATTATCCATTTATGCTGTTGGAAAAAGGCGTTAATACAGAGGTTTCAGATTTATTACACAAACACAATATTTCTCCCAATGTTTATTTTACAACATGGGATGACTATTCGATCATGTCCATGGTGGAAAGTAACCTTGGTATAAGTATTCTTCCAAAGCTTATTTTACAGCGTATCCCATATAAAATTGTAACTAAGGAGCTGGATGTTCCTGCTTTTAGAAAAATAGGAGTTGCTTTAAAAGATATGAAGAATTCTTCTCTTGCTGTTAAAAAGTTTTTAGAGTATTTAGATTGTAGAAAAATTTAAAGTTATTCAAATTAGATATACAATAGATTTTTTCAAAAACAAAAACTAAAAGATATTATATTGTTATTATATTAATAATCAAATATAGATCTTTTAGTTTTTATTTTGATTTATTAAAAAAATTTAGGGAACCTTTATATCAGGCTTTGAATTCTTCATATGGCCTTAATTACAATTAAATTATTTGGCTTATAATTTTTAGTTAACAACCTCACCTATTTTGTGTTTATCAGTTCTAAACACAAAATATCCTATAATTGCAGCAAGTATTGTCCATGGAACCCATGCAAGTTTTTCAGATGATAGAGGAAGTATCTCGTATAAACTATTTATAATACCTAAATCTATATTTAATTTAATTCCATAAGAGTAAATTGTATCAATCATTCCAAAAACTAATGCTGTTGTCATTGCAAAGCAACATGCTTTTAAATTTCTTTCACTTTGGTTATTTGGCATAAGTGCATAATATATTACTAGTACGATTGCAGCTGGATAAATTCCATCAAGTATTGGTCCTAAAAATTCAAGAATAGATGAAAGACCCATGCATCCAAATATTGTGCTTAACACTAATATTGAAATAGATATTTTCTTATATTCAATTTTCCCATCTGTTATGTCTACGAAAAATTCTGCACATCCTGAAGTCATTCCTATGGCAGTAGTAAGTGCTGCAAAGAATAATGCTGTTGAAAATAATAATCCACCAATTTTGCCTAATAGTTGCATAGAAACTGCTGTATAAAGAGCTGTGTAATCTAAATCAATTGTCCCACCTGTTGAAGCTCCTATTAACATATGACATAGATGAGTAATAGTTAAAAGTGAAATTCCTACTATACCTACTCTAATAATATTTTTACTCATACGATCATCGCTAACACCCTTTTCTTTTAGGCTGTTTAATATAACTACACCAAATATTAGGGCGCAAAGTATCTCTGCTGTTGCATATCCATTTGTAAAACCATAGAAAAATGCTGAACCTTCATATGTTTTTGCTACAGGTTGTGATATGGGATCCATAAGTCCTTTTCCTACAACAATTATTACTATAATAAGAAGTAGTGGAAAAAGAATCTGAGAAATACGGTCCATTGTTTTGCCTGGACTAACTAAAAATAAATAAGTTACTATATAAAATATAACTGTAAATATAATCAAAGGTAGCTTAGATCCTGGATTTAATCCAAAGGCTTGAACGATTGAATCCCATGCCGCTGCGCTCATACGAGGTATAGCGTATAGTGGTCCAAGAATAACTATTGTTATCACTGTGTAAAATGTACCTAGTTTTTTACCTAGAATACGAGTGGCTAGTTTACTATAGCTGCCATTTCCTCTTGATAAAGCAATGTAGGCAAGTAATGTAAGTAGCAATGATGTTATAAATGCACCTAAAAATGCAAGAAATACAGATGAACCACTTTCTTTGCCCCAGTTCATAGGCCATACCATACTAGATGCCCCAAAATGCATTGAGAATAATGCTCCTCCCATCATAAGCAAAGCTGGTAATTTCAAGTCGCCATTCTTGTTCAAATTATTATTCATTTTCATCCTCCCATTATTTTAATTATTTTATACTATTAATATCCATATTCTTTTGGTAGACTTTTAGTAAAAATTTACTTCTATCATATAACAAACTATATGTCTATCTTTCTAAAAAGATTAGCCATATTAAACGGTTTATCCTCGAATAATATGGCTAGTGTTTTTGCTTGTCTATATATTTATCTTTATCTATTTCTGGATAAATAACAAATGTACGATCTATATCTTCAGCAGGTATTATGTTGCTATTTGCTATTCCCACTAAATCTTCTAATTTGTCTATCCCCTTTCATCTAAATGATGACTTTGTTGTTATATCTTAAGTTGACCTTCTCTAACTTATTTTTTCTTCTCCTAAAACTTCTAAATATTTTTTTCAACTTTATTTTTAATTTCCCAACTATTATTTAAATAGAAAGTGAGCTCACAAATAAAATTGGCAAGGCTCATATGGCCAATGATATATCCTTGCCAGAAAATTTAAGGAGGTAATAATATGGCAGTAGTTTCAACTCCCAATGCTTCATCAGTAAAGGTTAAATTTGATCATGGTACAGATTTAAATGGAGACAGAATAGTAAAAACTAAGACTTTTTCAAGTATAAAATCAGGTGCTTCAAACGATGATATTATGGCTGTAGTAAATGCTCTAGCAGCTATGCAACAACACACTTTAACTGGCACAAACAGAGTGGACAACTCTTCTTTATCAGAGTAGTAAAATTATCTTTACTTAATTAATTTTTAGGAGGTTAAAATATGGATGAAAAAAAAATTGTAATGATGTTCAAAAACGCTTTAGGTAATAGCTTTTCTCTTACTGTTGAAGATCCAAGGGCAGACCTGGAGGAACAGGAAATAATAGATGCTATGAACTTAATAAAAGATAAAAATATCTTCCAACCAAAGGGGTATGACATAGTCACTTGTGTATCTGCTAAGGTAGTTGATTCTACAACTACTGAGTACGATTTGGAAGTATAGTTTTGAGGTGATATATATGGATAATATTCAATCTATCATAGCAAATCTTGGTTTTCCCATTGCTATTTCTATCTATTTATTGGTGAGAATCGAAGGAAAGTTGCAAGCTTTGACTGATAGTATAAATGAGCTATCCAACAATATTATCAAAATAAATAAGTAAAAAGAAAGTGTGTATTTTCCTTTGGAAGATACGCACTTTTTATATTTTCTATTTAATTACATCTTTCCATGGAAAGTTCTATTGATTACATCCATTTGTTGTTCTCTGCTTAACTTGATAAAGTTTACTGCATATCCAGATACTCTTATAGTAAGTTGAGGATATTCTTCTGGATGGTCCATAGCATGAATTAATGTTTCTCTAACAAGTACGTTTACATTTAAGTGATGAGCTTCTTGTGAGAAGTATCCATCCATTAAGTTACTTAAATTTCTTACTCTTTCTTCTCCTGATTTACCCAAAGCATCTGGAATAATTGAGAAAGTATTTGATATTCCATCTATGGAATGATTATATGGTAACTTGGCAACAGATGCTAAGGATGCCAATGAACCACTTTTATCTCTTCCATGCATTGGATTGGCTCCTGGTGCAAAAGGTTCTCCTGCTTTTCTACCATCTGGTGTTGTACCTGTTTTCTTACCATAAACCACATTTGAAGTTATAGTAAGAACAGATTGAGTATGAATAGCATCTCTATAAGTTTTATTTTTTCTTATTTTGTTCATCATACTTTCAACTAAATATACAGCTATGCTATCTACTCTGTCGTCGTTATTTCCATAGGTAGGGAATTCTCCTTCTATTTGGTAATCAACAGCTATACCTTTTTCATTTCTTATAGGTTTAACTTTAGCATACTTAATAGCTGATAAACTATCTGCACAAACTGATAATCCTGCTATACCACAAGCCATAGTTCTAACTATATCTCTATCATGTAGTGCCATTTGTAAACGTTCATAACAATATTTGTCATGCATAAAATGAATTACATTTAATGTGTTTACATAAAGTTTTGCTAACCAATCAGTATAATGTTCAAATTTTTCCATTACTTCATCATAATCTAAATATTCGCTGTCTATTTTACCTAAATCAGGAGACACTTGTATTCCTAACTTTTCGTCTACTCCACCATTAATAGTATAAAGTAATGTTTTAGCTAAGTTTACTCTAGCGCCAAAGAACTGCATTTGCTTACCAAGATTCATGGCTGACACACAACATGCTATGGCGTAATCATCTCCATAGTAATCTCTCATCAAGTCATCATTTTCATATTGCACTGAGCTTGTATCTATGGAAACTTTTGAACAAAAATCTTTAAATCCTTGTGGTAATTTAGTAGACCATAAAACTGTTAAGTTTGGCTCTGGTGATGGTCCTAGTGTATAAAGTGTATTTAACATTCTAAAAGAAGTTTTAGTTACCAAAGTTCTTCCATCACTACCCATACCACCAATACTTTCTGTTACCCAAGTTGGGTCCCCGGAGAATAACTCATTGTAGTCTGGAGTTCTTAGGAATTTAACTAGTCTTAATTTCATAACAAAGTGATCTATCATTTCTTGTGCTTGTTCTTCTGTAATTAAACCTGCTTTTATATCTCTTTCAATATAAATATCCAAAAATGTGGAAGTTTTACCTAAAGACATGGCAGCACCATTTTGGTCTTTTATAGCTCCCAAAAATCCAAAATATAACCATTGAATAGCTTCTTTTGCATTAGTTGCAGGCTTTGAAATATCAAATCCATAAGACTGTGCCATTTCTTTTAATTGTTCTAAGGCTCTTGTTTGTTCTGATAATTCCTCTCTTAATCTAATTACATCTTCTGTCATTTCTTCACTGTCTAGCTCATCTTTTTCAAGTATTTTAACTTCTACTAATCTATCCACACCGTATAGAGCAATTCTTCTATAATCTCCTATTATTCTACCTCTACCATAAGCATCTGGAAGACCTGTTATAATTCCAGCCTTTCTTGCTAATCTCATCTCTTTTGTATATCCATCAAATACACCTTGGTTATGAGTTTTTCTATATTTAGTAAATATTTCTTTTATTTTTTCATCTAGCTTAAAATTATAAGCTTCACAAGCAGCTTCCACCATTCTTATACCACCAAAAGGCATTACTGCTCTTTTAAATGGTTCATCCGTTTGGAAACCTACTATTGTTTCTAAATCTTTATTTAAATATCCTGCTTTATAAGCATTTATACCAGATACAGTATGAGTATCCACGTCTAATACTCCACCATTTTCTCTTTCTTTTTTATTTAATTCTAGTACTTGCTCCCATAATTTTTTAGTATTTTCAGTAGCACTTGCTAGGAATTTACCGTCCCCTTCATATGGGCAGTAGTTGCCTTGTATAAAATCCCTAACATCTATTTTGTCCTGCCAAATTCCATTTTTAAAATCTTTCCAAGCATTTACTTCCATTTTTAATTTATCCTTTCATCTTTATGTTATAAATAAATTTTTATCCTAATAATAAATATCCCCAAATTTGCATATTATTATTTAATGATAAAATAGGTTAAATTTTGAAAATAAAAATAAAATTAGCCTTCTATAAATTACAATATATGTATTTATAGAAGGCTCTTTAATTGTCTATTAAACTAAAGCAGTGGAAACATAGATCCATGGGATAGTTTAAAAACTTATATTACTCACACAATTCAACGCTAGCCTTATTTGATTTTACCAAATATTTACCAGGTGCTACATCTGCAAATAAATACATACCTTCATTGTTTGATTCTTTAATTTGAATCAATGTATGTTTATTACCATCTATACTATAAAGACCTACAACTGCATAAGGAACTGCTATGCCTTTACTAGTTATTTGTCCACTAATTGTACCTTTTCTAGAATCAATAACCTCATATAAAAATAAATCTAGATTTAAAATTTGTTTAGTATCTATTGAAACAAGTATTTTTTCATAGAATACATAATCTTTCTTACTTGCTAAAACCCAATACTTACCTGCCTTTAATCCATAAGCTAAATATTCTCCATCACTATTAGAATGAGTAATAGCAATAGTTTTTTTAGGATTATCGTAATCTGATATTATAACAGTAGCATCACAGATTGTTGTACCTATCTCTTCTCTGACAATACCATATAAAGTTGCTGAATTAAGAATATCGTTTTTATAAAGATTTATACATAATGATACTCTATTGTTTGGCCAAATATTAACTTGATAGGCATTAGAAACTCTGTAATCATCTGCTGTTGCAATTATATTATACTTGCCTGGTGGAAGAATATTTTTAAAACAGAAATTCCCAAAATCATTTGTTATTGTATGCTCTATTGGAACATAGTCTACGCTAAATACTTTTACTATTGCACCACGTATTGGGAACCCAGTGTCACTACATACAGTCCCTGTAAGCATTGTGTTTGGGATAACAGGAACCCTAGTTAAAGATAGATATATAGTGACTTCTTCTCTAGGATTTACAAAGAATTCATCTGATTGCTGTAGTAAAAATATATCTTTTATAACCACAAAATCACCCGCCTTTATTCAGTCGTTTGACTCAATGCTTTTACAAGATAATTTCCTTCAACAACATTACCAAACAAATATCTTCCTGCAGCATTTGTTTTAGTCAATTGCACTATTGTCTCTGTACCTCCATTAACTAAATATAATGCGACAGTAGCGTTAGGTATACCAACTAGTGTAGTTTCATCACTAATAAATCCACTTATTGTACCTGTATTTGCTAGAGGTTCAATTGTCATGCTAATATTCAAATTAGCTAATTCATCATCTGATAAACTAATAATTTGACTTACAGACTCATCGTATCCTTGTTTGTTTGCTTTAACAGTATAATCACCGTCTACAAGATTCGGTGCAAGATACTGTCCTGTACTATTAGTTCTAGTTGTTGTAACAATAGTTTCTTCTCCACCTACAACGTTATATATATTTACAATTGCACCTTCAATAGGATTTAATGTAGATGCTTCTCTTACTTTACCATATAACGTATTTAGTGCTGCATCTGGATCAGGTAGAATATTTATAGTTATATTTGTTGGCCTATTTGCAACAATAGCTACAGATGTAGATGTAGGTGTTAAATAACCATCTTTGGCTGCAGTAACCAGGTAGGACCCTTTAACAAGGTTAGGTATATTGAATTTTCCTTGTTCATTTGTAGTATCATGGGCTATAGGTATATTATTAGAATCAAATACCTTAACAGTGGCGCCAGGAACAGGCACATCTCCTGTAGTAATCACAGTACCAGTTAATATACCTTCTTGTGAAGTAGGGCTTAGACTTAATTGTAAGTCCTTAGTTAATTCTTCTGTACCAATTATAGGGGATACTGTACTCTGTTTTAAATTATATTTATCAATATTTTCCATAATATCAACTCCATTTATATTATACTAGCTTATAATAAGCCACTATAATATATGAAATTTCTACATAAAAAGTGCTAAATCTACTATAACTAAAAATCATGATATTGAAGATATTATAAGAGAAAAGATTAATAAAAGTGTTCAGGTTATAGTTCATATTGAGCCTTTTTATTAATAATAAAAAGAATCTTCCATCTTCAGGATTGTAGTATCTAGCATTCAAATAATATAGTCCTGTTTTGTTATCGTAAATTCCACCTGTGTAGCAGATTTCGTTGTAGAAGTTTTCATCACCATTTATTTCAGTTTCACCAAAATCAGTGTATTCATAAGCTACTTCGCTTTTACCTTCTACGTTTACTTGATTTAATGTTAATATACCAGCTTTTGTAAACATGGCATTATCCATGCGGTCTGCTGCATCGTAAGTGTAGCATTTTACTTCATTTGTTATACTATCTGATTCTCTTAGCTGATTTCCATTTAAATCATAAGTATAGCTTTTATTTGATATTGTGGTGTGGGACTCTCCATTATCTGATGATTCTTCACTTCCATCTGCTGAATCTTCCGATCCAACTTCAATCTCTATAATCTTTTATATGATTTTATATAATTTAAATAATGACATAATTCACAAGCTAATTAACTATTAAACCCGAAGTATTTGTCAAATTAAGAAATAACTTGACTTTCCAATTAAATAAAAGAGAATATGCAAAACTAAATATAGTTACACATATTCTCCATATTTTTTTACTTAATAGTATTTGAATTAAAATTTAGGATTCTTATCTTTTGTATTTTACTTCCTCATTTTTATGTATATCTAAAGTATTCACTATTTATTGTTGTTTAAGTATATTAATTCAATATCTCCATCAACAAATCCTAATCCAACTGCCTGTAATTGGATTAGCTTATTAGAGTATTCTCCTACTTTCATGTACTCTTTTATCATTTCTTTTATAAATGTCATACTCTCTCTCCAATCTGATATATCATCATATATTGGTATAGAAAATAAACTTTCTTCCGTGGAAAATATTTCATCACATGCCCAATCATCATCTTCCTCATTAAATATATCTGATCCAATTAATTGAATATCATATGTCTTGTATTCACCTTCATATAAATTAAAGTTTAGAGCAATAACATTTAGTGGCATTTTTTCTAAATGATTATTTAACCATGCATAAAACTTTTTTGTAAGCATTATAACTATCTCTCCTATTATTCTAATATTTAATACAACTATATCTATTTTATTTTTATAAACTCTTTATTTCTAAAAAGTCAAATCCTGTCAGATTATTTTGTTCAATAACAGACTTAATTTTTTCAGAAATAAATATTGGTATAGTACTATTTTTTAATCTAAAAATATGATGTCCACTTACCTTTTCACCGTTTATTGCATATTTAGTAATTGATATAAATTTTTCGTTATCTAATTCAAATTCACTATAATCTGAATGCTCTAATTCAATTGCATCTACAATATCTAATATATTAATAACTTTATATGATGATGTAATACTATTATCTAATTCATTTTTTATATTTATGTTCAGATATTGAACATCGGCATTAATATATTCATCACATAAACCAATAAATTTATCTGATACAACCAACCACCCATAAATATTAAATAAATAATCAGTAAATAATTCTCCGTTATTTGGATTATACTTAAATTCAATATGATCTTCCCAATTGTATATATATTGACCTATAGTAACTATATATTCATTTATTTTACCTAAATTTCCTTTTTCACAACTAATACAGTTATGTGAATTTCTATGGTTATACATTAATTCATAATATTTCATTTTGACCTCCTACTACCTATTTTTTATTCCAATAAGCTTTATATAGCATATCTGGATTATCACTTATTTGTTTTTTTAACTGATTAAATAACGTTAAAAACTTACTCTTGTCACCATTTGCAACACGATCAAATTCTCTCATTTTATTAAGTACAAATTCATGATATGCGTATGGATGCCTTCCTTGATGTGGTAGACTAGCTTTATTCCAATCTCCATCTAAATTAAGGCTATATTTACTTGTTATATTATTAAAAGAGTTTGTATACTTTGAGCTTTTATTAGTTGCAAAATGATGTATTTGATTAGGCTTAGACGCTTTGACCTTTTTTCTCCTTACCCCTGAATAATCATTATGCACCAACACACTAGCATCAGATACAAAATATGTATGGAAATCTTCAACCTCGAAGTTATATACCCTTATCAGTTCATTGTGAACTACTTTATCTATCTTCTCAACTGTAGACTTATCACCTGACTGAAGAACTACTACATCCCCTTCTTCAATCATACTTGCTGGTATCCAGCCTACGCCATCAATATAGAACACATGCTGTTCAGTAGCCTCAATAACTTCTCCCGCTACTTTAATATAAAGTATTGTATCTGTTTCTTTTGCAAAAGTTTGTGCTACTTTTTTAAGGGCTACTTCTCCTGTTTCTGGATTTTGTGCCCATACCAGGTCGCCTTCTTCAATATCCTCTATTGGAACTAATCCGCCTTCAGTTGATATTAAAGTTCCTGCTGTAAAACAACCTTTTTTAGTTATTTTACATCTAACCGTACGATATGTTTTGGTAACCTTTCTACTTGCTTTTCTATAAGACCTTTTTGCAACTACTCTAGTTTTCCTTGCAACCCTATAAACTCTCTTAGCTATAGCCTTTGTGCTCTTACTTTTTTTGGCTATTTTAGCAACTCGTTTTAAAACTTTGCCTACTTTTAGTGCTTTAAATGGGTCTATTGTTCCAAGTACTGCTCCACCAACTATAGCTCCTGCTTTTTTCCAACCTTTTAGGTTTTTCTTCTTAGCATACTGATATCCATCATATGCCCCCCATGCAGCATCAATTGCGAGCAAAATTGGGAAATGACCACTCGGATCTGTATATGATATTGGGTTATTTGCACAATAAGCATATAGATGTAAACTACTTGGGTCTGTGAATTCTCCACGATAAGTATCTTCTGTTAAGAATCTTCCATCTTCAGGATTGTAGTATCTTGCATTCAAATAATACAGTCCTGTTTTATTATCGTAAATTCCACCTGTGTAACAGATTTCGTTGTAGAAGTTTTCATCACTGTTTATTTCAGTTTCACCAAAATCAGTGTATTCATAAGATACTTCACTTTTACCTTCTACGTTTACTAGGTTTGTCGTACTTTCACGCATGTCCTTGTTGTAGAAGTAGTATTTTTCACCTTCGTTGCTTGAAATATCTCTAACTGTGGCGATGGCATTTCCACTAGCTCCCATTAGGTTAAGGCTAGTTACTCCAGTAAGTTTTTCAACATTCTCCGGTTCTTCCAATTCTGTTGATGTATCAGCTTTACCAGTTGTATAAAGTACTGAATCGTCTTGGTAATAGTACTTAGTTGATTGACCATTTTCTGATTTTTCAACTCTTTGTCCATTTCCATTGTAAGTATTTACTTGATTTAATGTTACTATACCAGCTTTTGTAAACATGGCATTGTCCATGCGGTTTGCTGCATCGTAAGTGTAGCATTTTACTTCATTTGTTATACTATCTGATTCTCTTAGCTGATTTCCATTTAAATCATAAGTATAAGCTTGAGCAACGGGATGAGTCTGAAGCGATAGCGAAGACTTAGACGTTGGCGATATGATCAAAGCGAATTTTTATTGGATAGTGTGATGTGGGATTCTCCCTCATCCTCAGTTGATTCTTCACTTCCATCTTTTGAATCTTCTGATCCAACTTCCACACTTGAAACTAACTGGTTTAGTGAGTTATGTGTGTATGTAGTTGTTTTTCCATCTTTGGCTTCTTTGACTCTGTTACCTACTTTGTAATAAGTATAAACAGTGCTACTTATTGAATTTGACACATTATCACTTATATTTGTTTCTATAAGTCTACCAAGTTTGTCGTATTCATATTCACGTAGTTCATCTACTATTGTGCTAGGTGAGTCTTCGTAACTTTTACTATCAATATAAATAATAACCACTACTCTTGTAAAACTTATAAATATAATTACATTCAAAAAAGTATTGCATAGCAAATGTAGTTGCTATGCAATAACTAAATTTTTATTTAAATGTATAATATTTACAAATAATTACTTCTAGAGAAATAATTTTTAGATTTATAATACAGACAAGTATTTATGTATTTAATATATTTCATATCCACTTTCTATTAAATTAATTAGTGGCTTAGATATATATTCTTTCTTAATTCCATTTTTAGCATTTACCTCAACTTTAGGTATCTTTTTTCTTATCCATCTACATAGTTTTTGGTATAATTTATCTAAGTTTGGATCTTTATAAACTAATTCATCTTCATCATAAAAAGAATTTTCAAACCACAATCTCCCACGTGACATATCTTTGGTATTTTCTCTTATGATTGTTCTATTAAATTCTATTACAGGTGATTTATATAAATCTAAATATACTCTTCCATTATCTAAATCATTCAAGGTATAATCTCCAAACTTATCATTATAAATATATAACTTTCTCCAGTGTCTTACAGAATTTGAATTCGGTAGTGTATCAATTACTTTTAATAATCCATTATCATCTTCAAATAATACTACTGCCGATTCTTTTATAAACTCAAAAAATTCTTTTTCTGCTTCATCATCCATAAAAAAAATAATTTGTTTACCCATATTTTCATATCCTTTCTATCTATCATAAGCATGATATATTATTTTAGCTCCATTATAATCTGATGATTTTCTAATATCTCTAATAGCTTTTATTTCTCTAGATACAGGCTTCTTATGTCTTTTAGTAGTTCTTCCAACTTGATGAATTTCCATAACCCTTCCTTTTGAGTCATAAGCAACAATGTCGGCATATCTCCTTTTCTTATATCCCCCAGAAGTGTTAAATCTATATTCAGTATCGTAATCTAAACCTCGTTTTTCTATTGACTTTATTACTTTATTTGTTTTGGCTTGATGTCTTTGACCACCTTTCTTCCCATTTGGATTTGGGCATGCATTATGTACAAGCACACTTGCATCAGACACAAAATATGTATGGAAATCTTCAACCTCAAAATTATATACAGTTATCGCTTCATTATAAACTACTTTATTTATCTTCTCAACTGTAGACTTATCACCTGATTGAAGAACTACTACATCTCCTTCTTCAATCATACTTGCTGGTATCCAGCCTACATTGTCTATATAAAATACATGATGTTCAGTAGTCTCTATAGTCTGTCCTGCTACTTTAATATATAGTATTGTGTCTGTTATACTTTCAAAAGTTTGTACTACTTTTTTAAGAACTAATTCTCCTGTTTCTGGATCTTGTGACCATACTAAAGTTCCTTCTTCAATATCCTCTATTGGAACTAATCCATCTTCAGTTGATATTAAAGTCCCTGCTGTAAAACATTGGCCAGGTCCTAGCTTACACTTTTTCTTGCTAGGTGGTCTAGACATTTTTCTTCTTTTAGATACTCTTTTTAATGAACGTTTAGATTTACTTGCTTTCCTTGCAACCCTATAAACTCTCTTTGCTATAGCCTTTGTGCTCTTACTTTTTTTCGCTATTTTAGCAACTCGTTTTAAAACTTTACCTACTTTTAGTGCTTTAAATGGGTCTATTGTTCCAAGTACTGCTCCACCAACTATGGCTCCTGCTTTTTTCCAACCTCTTAGGTTTTTCTTCTTAGCATACTGATATCCGTCATAGGCTCCCCATGCAGCATTAATTACGCCCCAAACCGGGAAGTGGCCACTTGGGTCTGTATATGCTATTGGGTTATTTGCACAATAAGCATATAGATGTAAACTACTTGGATCTGTGAATTCTCCACGATAAGTATCTTCTGTTAAAAATCTTCCATCTTCAGGATTGTAGTATCTTGCATTCAAATAATACAGTCCTGTTTTGTTATCGTAAATTCCACCTGTGTAGCAGATTTCGTTGTAGAAGTTTTCATCACCATTTATTTCAGTTTCACCAAAGTCAGTGTATTCATAAGATACTTCACTTTTACCTTCTACGTTTACTAGGTTTGTTGTGCTTTCACGCATGTCCTTGTTGTAGAAGTAGTATTTTTCACCTTCGGTGCTTGAAATATCTCTAACTGTGGCGATGGCATTTCCACTAGCTCCCATTAGGTTAAGGCTAGTCACTCCAGTAAGTTTTTCAACGTTTTCTGGTTCTTCTAATTCTGTTGAAGTATCAGCTTTTCCAGTTGTGTAAAGTACTGAATCGTCTTGGTAATAGTACTTAGTCGATTGACCATTTTCTGATTTTTCAACTCTTTGTCCATTTCCGTTGTAAGTGTTTACTTGATTTAATGTTACTATACCAGCCTTTGTAAACATGGCATTGTCCATGCGGTTTGCTGCATCGTAAGTGTAGCATTTTACTTCATTTGTCACACTGTCTGATTCTCTTAGCTGATTTCCATTTAAATCATAAGTATAAGATTTATTTGATAGTGTGGTGTGGGACTCTCCCTCATCTTCAGATGATTCTTCACTTCCATCTTTCGAATCTTCTGATCCAACTTCAACACTTGAAACTAACTGATTTAGTGAGTTATATGTGTATGTAGTTGTTTTTCCATCTTTGGATTCTTTGACTCTGTTACCTACTTTGTCATAAGTATAAACAGTGTTGCTTATTGAATTTGACACATTATCTCTTATATTTGTTTCTGTAAGTCTTCCAAGTTTGTCGTATTCATATTCACGTAGTTCATCCACTATTGTGCTAGGTGAATCTTCGTCACGCTGAGTTGTACTAGTGTAGTTATTATATAAATATTCACTCATTATATGGTTATTTTTATTGTAAGTGTATTCATATTTTTCTAGTACTTCATTGTTTCCACTATCAGTGTAAGTAATTCCTGTAGCTCTTCCAAAACTATCGTAGTCAAAACTTCTAAGTGTGTAAGTGCTTGTGCTTCCTTTTGCAAAGTCTCTGTAATCTTTTATACTTGCAACTTTTACATCGTTTAAGTAGTTATGCTATTCCAATAAAAAATATACTCCAATTATATAATAATATAATCAGAGTATATTTATATACTATAGCAATATACTTCTTCTAGGTAATTTATCAAGCTTTAATTCTATAATTTGCTCTTCTACTGTTTTTCTTATTTTTTCTGGTTCTTTTATTTCTTCAAATATCTTAGAAAAAACTTTATCTTTATCTTCTTCAGTTAGAGTTGATAACTGTTTTATTTTTTCATTTGCAAAAACAACCGACTCTTTTATTATTGATTCATTTCCACTCCAACCAGCTAAATATAAGACTGTTTCTATTATACATATTTTATCACTATGATAAAGATTACTATACGCTTCTTTTAATCTATCTAGTAGTTCATTTATATGTATATCCCCCTCTATTGGTACTATAGCCTTATTTTTTAATGCTTCTGCTATTTTCATATATTTATCTGGCTTACTAACTGTTGTCACATAGTTGAAGTTGTCCGTTATATTAAGAGATGTACTAACAAAGCCTATATTATTAGCTAAATTATGTATATATAATGTTGGATAATACATATTTTTATTAGACCCTATCTCTAATAAAATTCCGACTACTATTGGTCCTAAAATATTCATTAAAGACATATTTCCCTCTATCTCCATGCATGGAAGTAGTTCATGCCATTGATTTGTAACTTCTTTTTTCATTAATTTTGTATAATTTTTTCCTGGCATTCTTTATCACTCCTTATCTTTTATTTTTAGGATTAATTTCTAGTATTCTCGCACCAATTGGTCCTTGGCTTTTAATTTTATTTCTTTGTCTTTTAGACAACCCTTTACCTGGATTCTTTACAAATTTATAATCATATACAATATTTCTCTTCTCATCATGTACGTCTAATCTTGAACTTCCTTTTCTTCTTTTTTTATCAATGCTACCACCATAATATGAGATTTCTGTACGTAATCCTCTATCTCCATACATTCTTTGGTACCTATCAAGTAATTTCTTTGAATATGAATGTTTTTTAATTCCTGCAACTCTTCCTGGATAACCTATTTTTCTCTCAGCCCTATTAGCTACTTCTTGCACTAGCTTTCTATTCGCATGAGGTTTTGATACCTTCTTACTTTTTCTAACCGCAGAAATAGCTTGTTTCTGAGACTTAACGTTAAATTTATTGACTCTTTTTAAAATTACTTTAGCAGACTTCTTTTTATTAGCTACTCTTCTTAATACTTTTGTTCCTTTTAATAATTTAACTTTCTTAAATGGATTTATTGTTCCAACTACAACATATCCAACAATAATTCCAGCTCTCGCTACGCCTTTTATATTTCTCTTCTTAGCATACTGATATCCGTCATATGCTCCCCATGCAGCATCAATTGCGAGCAAAATTGGGAAATGACCACTCGGATCTGTATATGATATTGGGTTATTTACACAGTAAGCATATAGATGTAAACTACTTGGGTCTGTGAATTCTCCACGATAAGTGTCTTCTGTTAAGAATCTTCCATCTTCAGGATTGTAGTATCTTGCATTCAAATAATACAGTCCTGTTTTATTATCGTAAATTCCACCTGTGTAACAGATTTCGTTGTAGAAGTTTTCATCACCGTTTATTTCAGTTTCACCAAAATCAGTGTATTCATAAGATACTTCACTTTTACCTTCTACGTTTACTAGGTTTGTCGTACTTTCACGCATGTCCTTGTTGTAGAAGTAGTATTTTTCACCTTCGTTGCTTGAAATATCTCTAACTGTGGCGATGGCATTTCCACTAGCTCCCATTAGGTTAAGGCTAGTTACTCCAGTAAGTTTTTCAACATTCTCCGGTTCTTCTAATTCTGTTGATGTATCAGCTTTACCAGTTGTATAAAGTACTGAATCGTCTTGGTAATAGTACTTAGTTGATTGAGCATTTTCTGATTTTTCAACTCTCTGACCATTTCCGTTGTAAGTGTTTATTTGGTTTAATGTTACTATACCAGCTTTTGTAAACATGGCATTGTCCATGCGGTTTGCTGCATCATAAGTATAGCATTTTACTTCATTTGTTATACTGTCTGATTCTCTTAGCTGATTTCCATTTAAATCATAAGTGTATGTTATAGTAGTATCTCTTATAAAAACTATTGCATAGCAATTATACTTGCTATGCAATAATCAAATAAAAAATTCTAATATTAAGTTTTATGTTATCTCAAATTTTAAATAAATGTTTATTTTTCTTTAATCGTTTCTTCTATAAAAAATTGTTTATACTTCAAATCTTCATCATCATAAAAGCATCTTCCTTCAGACTTCTTAACCGAAACTCTAAAATATTCTAATGCCTTATCTTTTTCACCAATTTCATAAGCTACCCTTCCTGCCCACAGTTCACGGTCTCCAGAATCAAAACGATCTAAAGCAGCATAAAAAATTTTATCAACCCATTCAAGCATAATATCAACATACTTACCTTCTATTGCCGCATCTAAAATATTTGCTACAATTGAATAACTTTCAGGATGCTCATATTTGTTATTTGGTATTTTATCCCATGCTTTAATAAGCAGTTGAATAGCATTTTCATAGTTCTTATTTTCAAACTCTTCATAATTTTGCATTATTAGTTTTTCAATTTCAATATCGATTTTATTTTTTTTATTTTTTGACCTTCCCATAAAACACTCCTAAATTAAATTCTTTACTACTTTAAAATATTTTTCATCGTCTTCTTCAAATATTTCTTTTCCTTCAAGCATATATGCTTGTAATAAATATTCTTTAGCTTTATACATATTATCTAGCTCAAAGAAGCACTGTCCTATTCTTAATAAAATAAATGGATTTCCTATTCCGTCTGGACATTTTAATGCCTCAAACATATAATTTAAACATGATTCATAGTCATTAGCTAGAAAACTTGCATCCCCTAATGTTGCATAAATCCATGTGCTTGCTTCCCAAATGTCTTTAGGTTGTGGAATTAAGTTCAATGCCTTTTTTAAGACTTCTATAGACTCATAAAATTTGCCATCTTCAATAAGCTCATTTCCCTCATCACTTAATTCCATTATTTGTTCGTATATTTTATCATCTAATTCCATATCTTTATTCTCCTATATTTTTAATTTACTGGTGGTAAATATTTTTGCTTTAGTCTTGCTCCACTTGACCTATTAATACTATAGTAAATATATCAATATGGATATACTATCTAAAGCTATCACATATACATGGACTTACTTCATATATGTGAATAATATTATTTTTAATCACCGATTGATACTATTCCAGTTCCCATTGATAAAGCTGCTTGCGCCATACTAATCAAGTTCTTCAACATGACAGTCCATACTTTCAGTTCTTCCACCAGTATTAGATTTTACTACAGAATTCCTTCCCTTTAAAGTACTATTTATGCCACTCTTTATGTCAAAATTTTCATTAAAACTAGGCTTATTTTTATATGTAGAACTAGAACCATGCCTATCAACAAATTTCTGTTTCACCAAAGTCAGTGTATTCATAAGCTACTTCACTTTTTCCTTCTACATTTCTATCATAAGTATCTGCTATACTTATGTGTCTTTCAAAACTTACAATTATAATTGTACTAAAAAGTATTGCATAGCAATTCTATTTGCTATGCAATAGATAAACTGTAATTTATAATATTAATACTATATTTGATTAAAAATCTTTAATTAATCTTCCTCTTAATACCATACAAATAATTTATTAAAATATTCATATCTCTCAACACATATTCCATATTTAAGATTTTCATCAACTAGAACTAAATCACTATAGCCCTCTTTAAATTTAGAAAATTCGGCTATATCACCTAAATACTTAAAAAAATCTTCTACTTTTATTCTTATTGCTCCACATTCTCTATCTTCATGATGAAGCAATATTGCATTTTCATAAAAAAATATTTTAAATATCTTCTCTAAATTTGCTACTTTATTTAGATTAGGTTCTACATCTATATTAATTTTTTCTTGATTAGGTAATGTATCAATTTTATTATAAACCTCTTCAGATATTCTAATAGTATCTTCAATTGAAATAAATGAATCTGCTCCTAAACAATTTATAACGCTATTCCATGTCTTACATATGGAATTTCTTTTTGACTTAATTTTTAATTCTTTAATTCTTTCGCGTCTATTATCTCCATTATTCATATGCTTACCTCCTCTTCACATTTTATCTTCAGCATGTTTTATAATATACTTCTTTTTGCCATCAACATAAAATTCATGAACTGTTCTATTTTCTGAAGTCCCATTATAAACAATCTTATCAATATCCTCTACTATTGCTCTTTTACCTGATTGAAAAACTACTATATCTCCTTCTTCAATCATACTTGATGGTATCCATCCTACATTTTCTATATAAAAATTTACTTCGTTCATATCGCCAATGAGATACTTTCGTTACCACTTCATGTAACTCAGTTACTTAAATATCATGTTGCTAAATAGAATCTATTACTTCTCATTCTTGTTTTATCCAAAGTATAGTATCCATTTCTTTTACAAAAGTTTAAGCTCCTTTTTAATAAAAAAAAGATTAAAAATAAAATATCATTAAATATCTTAATTTTAACCTTTCAGGTAAATTTAACTCGTAAATTATTTATCTAATTATATTTAATATTCTAATAAGTTTCTTTTTAATCCTATTAATATAGTTTGGTCAGCTTCAAACTCAAATTTCAACATTTGTCCCGTATAGCTTGCCCCGATTTGACCTTTCACCTCAAATCTTGATTTATCTACAAATAAAAATTCTACATATGCATCGCTATCATAATCTTCTAAGCACAGATTTCCGGTAAGATTATAAAGAATACAATTTATTTCTTTTACATATTGCTGAACTTTTTCTACTGGAATACAAAAACTATAACCTCCTGCAAATCCATTTGATTTTACATTTATGGCATACGTCGCATATCCTTCTACTGTATATAAATGTTCAAGTGACATTTCTTCTTTTTCTGTTTTATATATAATTATATCCATTATAAAATCTCCCTTTTTATTAGATAAGTATTTCTTTTCACCTATGTATTATCTTTAAATTTGAAGTCATCAAACATTTTTGTCTTTTGGTTGTATACAAAATGCACCTCTACACCCTTTATATTTCTACTCATTTTTACCCATCCATCATCATCATGCCACTTAGGATCACCTAATCTCATTCCTCTTTTTTCCTTTAGATTAGTAGCTCCCTTTAATGGATTAGATTGTACTTCATGCATCACCATTTGTTCTGTAAATGTATTAGGTATTGTTCTTCCAGTACTACCTCTTCCAGCAGTTTTAACTGGATTACCGACTCCTTTAGGCTTATTTGCTACACTCTTTTTCCTATTTCCTTTTCGATATTTCTTAGTAGATTTTTTAGGTGAGTTAATTTTTTTCTTGCTAGAAACCTTACTTACTTTTTTAGTTATTTTTCTCAAACTAGCTTTAGATTTACTTACTTTTTGTACGGCTTTAGAAACTCTCTTAGCATAGACTTTCGTACTTTTAGCTTTTTTCGCAATTTTTACTATTATTTTTGATTTTTTAGCTATTTTTAGTGCTTTGAATGGGTCTATAGTTCCAAGTACTGCTCCACCAACTATGGCTCCTGCTTTCTTCCAACCACTTAGGTTCTTCCTTTTAGCATACTGATATCCGTCATATGCTCCCCATGCAGCATCAATTGCGAGCAAAATTGGGAAATGACCACTCGGATCTGTATATGATATTGGATTATTTGCACAGTAAGCATATAGGTGTAAACTGCTTGGATCTGTGAATTCTCCACGATAAGTATCTTCTGTTAAGAATCTTCCATCTTCAGGGTTGTAGTATCTAGCATTTAAATAATATAGCCCTGTTTTATTATCGTAAATCCCACCTGTGTAGCAGATTTCGTTGTACTTTCACGCATGTCCTTATTGTAGAAGTAGTATTTTTCACCTTCGTTGCTTGAAATATCCCTAACTGTGGCGATGGCATTTCCACTAGCTCCCATTAGGTTAAGGCTAGTTACTCCAGTAAGTATTTCAGTGTCACCTGGTTCTTCTAGTTCTGTTGAAGTATCAGCTTTTCCAGTTGTATAAAGTACTGAATCGTCTTGGTAATAGTACTTAGTTGATTGACCATTTTCTGATTTTTCAACTCTTTGTCCATTTCCGTTGTAAGTGTTTATTTGGTTTAATGTTACTATACCAGCTTTTGTAAACATGGCATTGTCCATGCGGTTTGCTGCATCGTAAGTGTAGCATTTTACTTCATTTGTTATACTGCCTGATTCTCTTAGCTGATTTCCATTTAAATCATAAGTATAGCTTTTATTTGATATTGTGGTGTGGGACTCTCCATTATCCGATGATTCTTCACTTCCATCTGCTGAATCTTCCGATCCAACTTCAACACTTGAAACTAACTGATTTAGTGAGTTATATGTGTATGTAGTTGTTTTTCCATCTTTGGATTCTTTGACTCTGTTACCTACTTTATCATAAGTATAAACAGTGTTGCTTATTGAATTTGAGATATTATCCCTTATATTTGTTTCTGTAAGTCTTCCAAGTTTGTCGTATTCATATTCACGTAGTTCATCTACTCTTGTGCTCGGTGAATCTTCGTCACGCTGAGTTGTACTAGTGTAGTTATTATATAAATATTCACTCATTATATGGTTATTTTTATTGTAAGTGTATTCATATTTTTCTAGTACTTCATTGTTTCCACTATCAGTGTAAGTTATGCCTACGGCTCTTCCAAAACTATCGTAGTCAAAACTTCTAAGTGTGTAAGTACTTGTGCTTCCTTTTGCAAAGTCTCTGTAGTCTTTTATACTTGCAACTTTTCCATCGTTTAAGTAGTTGTATTCTCTAAGAAGTTTGTTGCTTACTCCAACTTTTGCTTCTATTTTTTGTAACCATTTATCACTATTGTAAGTGAATCTTAGTCCTTTTACATCACTAGATGTAGACGAAGGATATGTTACATTTGTTATGTTGTCGTCTATATCATACTCATAAGTAATTTTTTGACTATCTATTTCAGCATCTGTTGCCCAACCTCCTGATATATGCTCAGAATCTAATTCGGCATATCCTATTATTCTATTATTCTATTATTCTATTATTCTATTATTCTATTAAGCTTATCATAAGCAGAACGGACTTAATAAAAAACATTAAGTTTTCTATCAAGTCCATTTGTTTTAATAACATTTAAATTTTATATTACTCTTTTCTATATAATTTTTATAAAAAATTTATTTATTAACTACATTACAAATTAACATAGGTTGATTGTATTCTTCTATTTCATCATATTCTATAATATGATATTCATTTCTAACTGCATAAAATCTAATTGTTGCTGATGGACTTACATCTTCATCTCCAAGGTCAACTGATAAAACAATATCAAAAGATGTTTTTTTAAACTCATTCAACATTTGTACCTTTAGTTGCTCAATTATTATTAAAGCTTCTTTTAAGACTTTATCTAAATGACCATCTGAATATAAATATATCTCATTACCTTCCCATTCAAAATCAGATAATTCATCTTTAACAAAATTTACATTATCACAAGATAAACAAAATCCTTCTTTTATACAATAAAAATATTCTCCTTTTTTGCTACATCTCTTTTCAATTAATTTTACCTTATTATCATTACTTGTATATTCAATATCACTTAATAATCTTTTCATATCATAATTACAAAACATTTTATATCTCCTTATTATTACTTTTCTAAATATTTATAAGCTTTACTTAATCCTTTTGTTATATTTTTATCTTTCTTCAATAGTTTCTGAATCCTTGAAGGCGCTGGATTTCCATCAAAATCTGTGAATGTATTTTTCTTTGGGTCATAGTACCATTTTGTATTGTCAGGTTCATGGTAATGCACATTACCTCTCCCATTCCCAAAATTTTCAACATCTACTCTTTCCGTTTTCCCTCGTTGCCATGTAGTTTTACTAGTTGGTCTATTATTGCCAATCTTTTTTTTATTATCTGCACATGATCCCTTTTTATTATGTGTAAGCACACTTGCATCAGACACAAAATAGGTATGGTAATCTTCAACCTCAAAATTATATACAGCTATCGCTTCATTATGAACTACTTTATCTATCTTCTCAACTGTAGCCTTATCCCCTGACTGAAGAATTACTACATCCCCTTCTTCAATCATACTTGCTGGTATCCAGCCTACATTTTCTATATAAAATACGTGATATTCAGTAGTCTCTATAGTCTGTCCAGCTACTTTAATATATAGTATAGTATCTGTTATACTTTCAAAAGTTTGTACTACTTTTTTAAGAGCTAATTCTCCTGTTTCTGGATCTTGTGACCATACTAAAGTTCCTTCTTCAATATCTTCTATTGGAACTAATCCATCTTCAGTTGATATTAAAGTTTCTGCTGTAAAACATCGGCCAGGTCCTAGCTTACACTTTTTCTTGCTAGGTGGTCTAGACATTTTTCTTCTTTTAGATACTCTTTTTAATGAACGTTTAGATTTACTTGCTTTCCTTGCAATCCTATAAACTCTCTTTGCTATAGCCTTTGTGCTCTTACTTTTTTTCGCTATTTTAGCAACTCGTTTTAAAACTTTGCCTACTTTTAGTGCTTTAAATGGGTCTATAGTTCCAAGTACTGCTCCTCCAACTATGGCTCCTGCTTTCTTCCAACCACTTAGCTTCTTCCTCTTAGCATACTGATATCCGTCATATGCTCCCCATGCAGCATCAATTGCGAGCAAAATTGGGAAATGACCACTCGGGTCTGTATATGATATTGGGTTGTTTGTACAATATGCATATAGATGCATACTACTTGGGTCTGTGAATTCTCCACGATAAGTGTCTTCTGTTAAGAATCTTCCATCTTCAGGATTGTAGTATCTAGCATTCAAATAATACAGTCCTGTCTTATTATCGTAAATTCCACCTGTATAGCAGATTTCGTTGTAGAAGTTTTCATCACCATTTATTTCAGTTTCACCAAAATCAGTATATTCATAAGATACTTCGCTTTTACCTTCTAGATTTACTAGATTTGTCGTACTTTCACGCATGTCTTTATTATAGAAGTAGTATTTTTCACCTTCAGTTCTTGAAATATCTCTAACTGTTGCGATGGCATTTCCACTAGCTCCCATTAGGTTAAGGCTAGTTACTCCAGTAAGTTTTTCAGTGTCACCTGATTCTTCCAATTCTGTTGAAGTATCAGCTTTTCCAGTTGTGTAAAGTACTGAATCGTCTTGGTAATAGTACTTAGTTGATTGACCATTTTCTGATTTTTCAACTCTTTGTCCATTTCCGTTGTAAGTATTTACTTGATTTAATGTTACTATACCAGCTTTTGTGAACATGGCATTATCCATGCGGTTTGCTGCATCATAAGTGTAGCATTTTACTTCATTTGTTACACTATCCGATTCTCTTAGCTGATTTCCATTTAAATCATAAGTATAGCTTTTATTTGATATTGTGGTGTGGGACTCTCCATTATCTGATGATTCTTCACTTCCATCTGCTGAATCTTCTGATCCAACTTCCACACTTGAAACTAATTGATTTAGTGAGCATATGTGTAAATATATTTATTAAAAATCCCCCCACGATAAACTAAATTTTTATCATGGAGGGTTAGCTTCTATTAAAAATTACTTCTCATTAGCTAAATTATATTACTGACTTCTCAAATTATTAATTTTCATATTAATCAAAATCTATATAAATGCGATGTTTTCCGCAATGCAGACATTTGAATAGATATCCTTTAATTTGGCCATCTTTTTTCATTCCATCTTTTATTTCATCAATGTCAAATTTAAATTTTGATTGAATATCTTCTATTATTTCTTCTACAATATCCATTTCTTCAATTTCACTCCATGTTATATTCCCTAGAAAAGCACAATAATCTTTACAATGTGCCAACCAATGTGCTTCTTGAATACTATGATAAGACGGCGTTCTATAAATCAATTCTTCTAATTTATCTTCATCTTCTATTTCTTCTACACATTCACTATCTATAAATTCACCATCAAATTCTTCTGCAGCTCTTCCTGATTTGATACATTCTAGACAAATATACTCTATCTCTTCCTCAGAATAAAAAGGTCCATTGTAATATATATCAACTTCTTTGCCACAGCATTCACACTGTACTATTTCATCAGTAATAAATACACCATTTTTTATTGGATTAGGATGATATTTAAATTTCATCTTATTACTACTCATCTTTTTTCCCCTCCAAAATAGTTAATTTAAATATTATTGTATCAAAGGATTTCTTATTATCCTCATCTACTCCATTACATCTATATATTATACTGCCATCTTCACACACTTCTTTTTTCATAGCTTGACCACATGTCCAGAAGTATCCTTGCTCTTCTACAACATGATATATAACAAATTGTTTTTTATAAGGCACATATCCTTTAAAATACAATGCTCCTTCTTTTTGTAAGTAGCTATGCGTTATGGTAAGCATGGCATAATCTTCATCTTCACCCTCAAAATATAATCTTTCACCTTTATTATACTCACAACATATCCTTACTCTAGGTATTTCTATATCATTTGCATAAATAAGTTCTAGTTTAGCCCTAAAATTCTCATTCACATTTAACCTATCTAATGCATATAATGTTTCTCCTTCGAATTCTATAGTGCAAGGTTTATATGGATCAAAATTAGCCTCACATTCTTTATCAAATTCTAACTCAAAATAATTGAATGGTACCTTATTATCACTCATAATTTTCTCCTTATTTATATCCATATTTTTTATGAAATGCTGTATGTTCGCTAGCTGACATAACTTCTAAATTATTTATACTATTGCTTCCACCATTAACCCTATAAACCTTATGGTGTAGTTGAAAACTTTCTGATTTTCCTGTACTTTTATTGATCTTCCTTGGAGCTTTTCCTTTTTTCATTCTTATTATATTTTTTTCCGAATATTTAGATGAATTATAATGAGCTTCATTTTTCCAAAATCTCGATCTAACAGTACCCCATTTAGGATTATTTCCTTTATGAGTTTTTGAGTCAATTGGATCTCCTACTTTCCAACGTTTTGTAACATTGCCTGCACATGGTGCAGTATTATGTACCAACACATTTGCATCAGATACAAAATACGTATGGAAATCTTCAACCTCAAAGTTATATACAGTTATTAGTTCATTATGAACTACTTTATCTATCTTCTCAACTGTAGACTTATCACCTGACTGAAGAACTACTATATCCCCTTCTCCAATCATACTTGCTGGTATCCAGCCTACATTATCAACATAAAATACGTGTTGCTCCGTAGCTTCAATAACTTCCCCAGCTACTTTAATATAAAGTATTGTATCTGTTTCTTTTACAAAAGTTTGTACTACTTTTTTAAGGGCTATTTCTCCTGTTTCTGGATCTTGTGCCCATACTAAATCTCCTTCTTTAATATCCTCTATGGGAACATCTCCATTTTGTATTGATATTAAAGTTCCTGCGGTAAAGCAACCCTTTTTAGTTATTTTACAACTTGCGTACTCAAAACTTCTAAGTACGTAAGTACTTTTACATCTAATTTGCATTAACAAATTATTAAAACATTTAATTTTATAAATTTTATATAACTATATGTAAGCGTTGGGCACGTTGCATTCCACCTACATCATATTAATACTGAGAATAGACCTAATAAAAAAGAATATATTTTTTATTAGGTCTATTATTTTTTAAATATTTCTATTCTATACTACATTTTTTTACATAATTTTCAAACCTCTGAATCATCCAAAAATGAAATTCTTATTTCTATTAAGTTTGAAATAGACTTATTTTGTATCTAATATTTAATTTTTCTTCTTAACAAAATTAATATGATTTTTATATATTGTCATATAAGATATCCTTATACTTTATTAACTCACTGAAATAATAAATAGAAGGAATTTATAAAAAACTTAATCTATCTTTTATAAATTAAAATAATTTATAAAAGAATTAATAATATTATCATTTTTACTAATAATTAAAGTTTTGCTACTATCCCAAGCAATGATTTCTATTTCTGCTAAAGGATGTTGAATTGATAATTTATTTTTCCATAGTTCTTCGTTTCCATCTGCATACGGTAGTTTAAATTGTAATACATCATCTTTAGATATAGATTTACTAAATCCAGAAAAAACACCCCATATCCATTGAAAATTATCACCTCTAATAATATCTGATAATTCATCACCTGATAACCAACAATATTCGTTAGAAAATAATTCAATATTACTCTGTTTTTCTGGATAACACTCAATATCAGTTATAAGCCAATTATACTGTTTTTGTATATTTTCAATTCCTTTAAATATGTCATCTAAGGTTGTAAAACAATAATGTCTATCTTCTAATATAGCTCTTTTCAAAATAAAACCTCCTAACTATTCAATAATTTAAAGTCTCTTAGCTTTTCCTGATTTTCAGTCCCATTTATGTTCATGAGGAACTTTTGGATGTTGTTTTGGACTTCCATGGCCTGTAAATTATCCACGATAAGTATCTTCTGTTAGGAATCTTCCATCTTCAGGGTTGTAGTATCTAGCATTTAGATAATATAATCATGTTTTATTATCGTAAATTTTACCTGTGTAACAGATTTCATTGTAGAAGTTTTCATCTCCATTTATTTCTGTTTCACCAAAGTCCGTATATTCATATGATACTTCACTTTTACCTTCTACATTTCTATCACCTTCATTCAAATTCTTTTTTATAAAAACTAAAACTCAAATAATTAATGTTTGTAAATATATAAAAAGAAAGTAAAAGTATCAATACTGACAAATTTACTTTCTCTTTTATTTTAATTCAAGTAATTATATATTAATTGAAAAATTTAAAAATATTATTTTAGATATATTGAGAGTTCATTTAACGACTCTTCACATTCACATATATCTTCTCCAAAAAATTCTATTAATTTCTTTACTTCCTCTTTTGTAAGTACTATATCTTTATCACCTATTAGGATTTTTTTATTAAATAACGACTCTACTAAATTTCTCTGTTCTTGTGACATGTCATAATATTCTTGCCAAGCATCTAAGCCCTCATTCAAGCTTAGCAGTTGATTTTCAATTATATTTCCACTCTTTTTCATCAAATTTTCATAGTCACTATTTGACCATACTTGTCCTTTGTCCCCCCAAAAACAGTTGATATGTATGGCATTATTTTTCCATTAACATCTTCTAATACATATTGTAACGCTTCTTTCTTCGCAATTTCTATAATTAATTCATCTGCTCCTTCAAAACTTTTACATATGAATTCTTCTGTATAACTATTATAATTAATTTCATTATAATCTTGAAATACTGCAACCACTTTATCATCAAAAAAAGTTATTGTTCCTCTGCATCCAGCAGAATCTTGTGTACTATAATTTATGCCATCCCATGAATGTTCATTTGATAATTCTGGATACTCTCCAACCATTACTGCATGAGCAATTGATGCTAATAAACATCCTTCTTTTAACTTATCTAATTTTATTTCTTCTATTTTTTGAATCATTAAATATCTCTCCTATACTATTTATTTGATTTTTCTCTATTTAGCTTACGGGACAGAACTTGTGCATTACTATAACTATTACTTCCACCTTTTGACTTTGGAATGATATGATCAATTTGATATTCATCTGGATCAGGTGTTACTCCCTTTTTGCTTTTTTTAGGCTTAACTAAAGTTTTAAAATAGTCATCTGGTGAATCTGATTTTACAACTCCTCCATTTCGACTTATGTTTTCCTCTATAATTTTTCTTTTCTGAGCTTGTGTGAAATTTTTCCCTTCTCCGACACTCTTGCCATCTTCTAAATGAGAATATGGTCCTTGGTTCCCACACGGTGTAGTATTATGTACCAACACACTTGCATCAGATACAAAATATGTATGGAAATCTTCAACCTCAAAGTTATATACAGTTATCAGTTCATTATGAACTACTTTATCTATCTGCTCAACTGTAACCTTATCACCTGACTGAAGAACTACTATATCCCCTTCTCCAATCATACTTGCTGGTATCCAGCCTACACCATCAACATAAAATACATGTTGCTCCGTAGCTTCAATAACTTCCCCAGCTACTTTAATATAAAGTATTGTATCTGTTTCTTTTACAAAAGTTTGTACTACTTTTTTAAGGGCTATTTCTCCTGTTTCTGGATCTTGTGCCCATACTAAATCTCCTTCTTTAATATCCTCTATTGGAACATCTCCATTTTGCGTTGATATTAAAGTTCCTGCTGTAAAACAACCCTTCTTAGTTATTTTACACTTAACTTTACGATATACTTTAGTAGCCTTTTTACTTGTTTTTCTATAAGATTTCTTTGTAACTACTTTAGCTTTCCTAACAGCCTTATAAACCCTCTTAGCGTAAACTTTTGTACTCTTACGCTTTTTCGCTACTTTTACTACTCTTTTTATCTTTTTAGCTACTTTTAATTTTTTAAATGGATTTATCGTTCCAAGTACTGCTCCACCAGCTATAGCTCCTACTTTCTTCCAACCTCTTAGATTCTTCTTCTTAGCATATTTATATCCGTCATATGCTCCCCATGCAGCATTAATTACGCCCCAAACTGGGAAGTGACCACTTGGATCTGTATAAGCTACTGGGTTATTTACACAGTAAGCATATAGGTGTAAACTACTTGGGTCTGTGAATTCTCCACGATAAGTATCTTCTGTTAAGAATCTTCCATCTTCAGGGTTGTAGTATCTAGCATTTAGATAATATAATCCTGTTTTATTATCATAAATTCCACCTGTGTAACAGATTTCATTATAGAAGTTTTCATCACCATTTATTTCTGTTTCACCAAAATCCGTATATTCATATGATACTTCACTTTTGCCTTCTACATTCACAAGGTTTGTTGTACTTTCACGCATGTCTTTGTTGTAGAAGTAGTATTTTTCACCTTCAGCACTTGAAATGTCTCTAACTGTTGCAATAGCATTTCCGCTATTTCCCATTAAATTAAGACTAGTTACTCCTGTTAATATTTCAGTATCATCTGGTTCTTCTAGTTCTGTTGAAGTATCAGCTTTGCCAGTTGTATAAAGTACTGCATCATTTTGATAATAGTACTTAGTTGATTGACCATTTTCTGATTTTTCAACTCTCTGACCATTTCCATTGTAAGTGTTTACTTGATTTAATGTTACTATACCAGCTTTTGTAAACATAGCATTATTCATGCGGTCTGCTGCATCGTAAGTGTAGCATTTTACTTCATTTGTTATACTGTCTGATTCTCTTAGTTGGTTTTATTTTTAATCTAACTCTATTTTAAAAATGAATAGCTATTGCAAATCAATTTTACATGATATGCAATAGCTAAGTTTTAAATATTTTAATTTATTTCATTAATAACTTTGACATATAGCAATATATTTAGAACAATTTATACATTTAAAGATAAATATAGCTGTATATATTCCAATATCATCCCAAAACACATCTATATCATCAATTTTACTCTTACTAAATTCATCTAGTATTGTCATAATATATTTTTTACCATTTCCATCAGGTGCATTATCATTAATTTGTTTCTTATCCCACTCACCCATATATGTAGCAAAGTCACTACAGCATACTGGCCAATCATTGTATTGAATCCAAGGTACTGGAGGTGTTTTTTTTAATTCTTCTACAGAAGAATCTAATTTTTGTTTTAATTTTATTTTATCTAATCCTTCTTGATTTTCTTTTAACTCTCTATATAATCTTTCTTGAATTAAACCCGGAATATTAACAGTTTTTTTTCCGCCTCTTAAACACTCAATACAAACCGAAATCATTTCTTCTTCAGAATCAAAATATACTCCTTCAAGACAATACTCATTACTTCCACATATTTGACATTTATCATTAGTATACTCTGCATTTTTTATTACATTATCAAAATACTTAAAATTTAATGTCTTCATTCCATAATCTCCTTATTTATTATTTTTATTATCCCATCTACCATTATCCCATTCTTTTGACCAATACTTACGTGTAGCTTTCTTAAATTCTGTTCTATTAATTTTAGACTTCTTATTATAATTAGGATGATTTTTTTTGTAATTTTGTCCATATCTGTGATCAGATGGATGCATTTCAAAAAATGGTCCATTAGGATTTTGCTCGTCATGATGTATCTCAATTGGACGATTATCTTTCTTACTAATAGGAGCATTACCTTTCTTGTTAGGTTTTGTTACTTCTGAATTTTTAACCCTACTTTTGATATTTGAACTTATATCAACTGTACATGCTCCATTATTATGCACCAACACACTTGCATCAGATACAAAATATGTATGGAAATCTTCAACTTCAAAGTTATATACAGTTATTAGTTCATTATGAACTACTTTATCTATCTGCTCAACTGTAGACTTATCACCTGACTGAAGAACAACTACATCTCCTTCTTCAATCATACTTGCTGGTATCCAGCCTACATTATCAACATAAAATACGTGTTGCTCCGTAGCTTCAATAACTTCTCCAGCTACTTTAATATAAAGTATTGTATCTGTTTCTTTTACAAAAGTTTGTACTACTTTTTTAAGGGCTATTTCTCCTGTTTCTGGATCTTGTGCCCATACTAAATCTCCTTCTTTAATATCCTCTATTGGAACATCTCCATTTTGTGTTGATATTAAAGTTCCTGCTGTAAAGCAACCCTTTTTAGTTATTTTACACTTAACTTTACGATATACTTTCGTAGCCTTTTTACTTGTTTTTCTATAAGATTTCTTTGTAACTACTTTAGCTTTCCTAACAGCCTTATAAACCCTCTTAGCGTAAACTTTTGTACTCTTACGCTTTTTAGCTACTTTTACTACTCTTTTTATCTTTTTAGCTACTTTTAATTTTTTAAATGGATTTATCGTTCCAAGTACTGCTCCACCAGCTATAGCTCCTACTTTCTTCCAACCTCTTAGATTCTTCTTCTTAGCATATTTATATCCGTCATATGCTCCCCATGCAGCATTAATTACGCCCCAAACTGGGAAGTGACCACTTGGATCTGTATAAGCTACTGGGTTATTTACACAGTAAGCATATAGGTGTAAACTACTTGGGTCTGTGAATTCTCCACGATAAGTATCTTCTGTTAGGAATCTTCCATCTTCAGGGTTGTAGTATCTAGCATTTAGATAATATAATCCTGTTTTATTATCGTAAATTCCACCTGTGTAACAGATTTCATTATAGAAGTTTTCATCACCATTTATTTCTGTTTCACCAAAATCCGTATATTCATATGATACTTCACTTTTGCCTTCTACATTCACAAGGTTTGTTGTACTTTCACGCATGTCTTTGTTGTAGAAGTAATATTTTTCACCTTCAGCACTTGAAATGTCTCTAACTGTTGCAATAGCATTTCCGCTATTTCCCATTAAATTAAGACTAGTTACTCCTGTTAATATTTCAGTATCATCTGGTTCTTCTAGTTCTGTTGAAGTATCAGCTTTGCCAGTTGTATAAAGTACTATGTCATTTAGGTAATAATGACTATTTTATATCTACCATTAATTCAAAACTATCTATATACCTTTATTTCATATCCAGTCATCTGTATACTATGAATACACAAATAAGCTATATAAATAATAATTTGAACTTATTACGTATATAGCTTATTTATAATAACATCATTTTATAAACATTTAATCATTCTTAGATTCATTTAATCTTATATATATTAATCTATATATAGCCCTAATTCATTTATCTTCTTAATAATAACATTAGGTAATTTAGGAGATATGATATTTATATAAAAATCATATCCAGGTTTGATTATTATGTGTGTTGCCTTAGAATACAAACCACACCAAAATCTTTCCCTCAAAGTTGATTTAATAACATAATTTATTTCTTTTCTATTTAATTCCTGACCTTCCTTAATAAAATCATTCCTATCAATATCATTTTGACAAAAATCATTATTTATCTCAGTTATGGTGTCTTCGTATTTCTCTAGCTCCATTATATATAAATAGCTTATTTTTAAATAATCTAATATTATATTAATAGCTTTCACATATTTATTTTCTGTATCTAAATATTCTTCCATAGTCACTTCATATCCATTAAAATATTCTCCTACATCACTAATTGAAGTCCATTCATTTCTAGTATAGATTCCATGTTCATCTCTATATTTAGGATCATATTTGGATATTCTATAATTCATCATCTTAATTAATCTCCTATCTTATCTAAATTAATATCAAATGTACCATCTCTTGTTTTTCTACTTGCTAGACCCTCTATTGTAGATGCCTTTTTCCATACTCCACCATTATGGCTATCGACATCTGGAGTTATATATTTCTTTTTTTTCTTATTATAAAATATAGGTTGACCATGAGATTTTCGTTTAATTTTATAAAATCCCATACTTTCAGCAAGTTTTTCCGCTTCTTTAGCTGTAAGCCTTGTACTAACTTTCTGAGCACACATATTATGAACTAACACACTTGCATCAGATACAAAATATGTATGGAAATCTTCTACTTCAAAGTTATATACAGTTATCAGATTATCATAAATGACCTTATCAATATCTTCTACTATAGCTTTTTCCCCTGACTGAAGAACAACTTTATCTCCTTCTTCAATCATATTTGCAGGTATCCAGCCTATATTGTCTATATAAAATACATGTTGCTCAGTAGCTTCTATTATTTCTTCCGCTACTTTGATTTTAAGTATAGTATTACTTTTATTTATAAATAGCTGCTCTACTTTCTTTAATTTAACTTCACCAGTTTCTGGATTCTGAGACCATACTAGGTCACCCTCTTTAATATCTTCTATTGGAACTAACCCTTCTTCAGTTGATACTAAAGTTCCAGCCTCAAAACAAACTGAAGCATCTTTATTATTAACTTTTTTATTACTAGTTCTTCTTATCTTCGTATTTGTAGTAGTCTTTTTCTTGCTAGAAACTTTACTTACTTTTTTAGATATTTTTCTTGAACTAGCCTTAGGTTTACTTGATTTCCTAACAGTCTTATAAACTCTCTTAGCGTAAACTTTTGTACTCTTACGCTTTTTAGCTACTTTTACTACTCTTTTTATCTTTTTAGCTACTTTTAATTTTTTAAATGGATTTATTGTACCAAGTACTGCACCACCTGCTATGGCTCCTGCTTTTTTCCAACCTCTTAGATTTTTCTTTTTAGCATACTGATACCCGTCATAGGCTCCCCATGCAGCATTAATTACACCCCAAACTGGGAAGTGACCACTTGGATCTGTATAAGCTACTGGGTTATTTACACAGTAAGCATATAGGTGCAAACTACTTGGGTCTGTAAATTCTCCACGATAAGTATCTTCTGTTAAAAATCTTCCATCTTCAGGATTGTAGTATCTAGCATTTAAATAATATAGCCCTGTTTTATTATCGTAAATTCCACCTGTGTAGCAGATTTCGTTGTAGAAGTTTTCATCTCCATTTATTTCTGTTTCACCAAAGTCCGTATATTCATATGATACTTCACTTTTACCTTCTACATTTACAAGGTTTGTTGTACTTTCACGCATGTCTTTGTTGTAGAAGTAGTATTTTTCACCTTCAGTACTTGAAATATCTCTAACTGTTGCAATAGCATTTTCGCTATTTCCCATTAAATTAAGACTAGTTACTCCTGTAAGTATTTCAGTGTCATCTGGTTCTTCTAATTCTGTTGAAGTATCAGCTTTGCCAGTTGTATAAAGTACTGCGTCATTTTGGTAATAGTACTTAGTTGATTGACCATTTTCTGATTTTTCAACTCTCTGACCATTTCCGTTGTAAGTGTTTACTTGATTTAATGTTACTATACCAGCTTTTGTAAACATAGCATTATTCATGCGATCTGCTGCATCGTAAGTATAGCATTTTACTTCATTTGTTACACTATCTGATTCTCTTAACTGATTTCCATTTCCATCATAAGTATATGTCTTATCTGATAGTGTGGTGTGGGACTCTCCATCATCATCTGATGATTCTTCGCCTCCACCTTCTGAATCTTCTGAGCCTACTTCAACACTTGAAACTAACTGATTTAGTGAGTTATATGTGTACGTAGTTGTTTTTCCATCTTTAACTTCTTTAACTCTGTTACCTACTTTATCATAAGTATAAGCAGTGTTACTTATTGTATTTGATATATTATCATTTATATTTGTTTCTGTAAGTCTTCCAAGTTTGTCGTATTTGTATTCACGTAACTCATCAACTATTGTGTTAGGTGAATCTTCGTCACGCTGAGTAGTACTAGTGTAGTTATTATATAAATATTCACTCATTATGTGGTTATTTTTATTGTAAGTGTATTCATATTTTTCTAGCACTTCCTCGTTACCACTGTCAATATAAGTAATATTTGTAGCTCTTCCAAAATTATCGTAGTTAAAACTTCTAAGTGTGTAAATGTTTGTGCTTCCTTTTGCAAAGTCTCTGTAATCTTTTATACTTGCAACTTTTCCATCGTTTAAGTAGTTGTATTCTCTAAGAAGTTTGTTGCTTAATCCAACTTTTGCTTCTATTTTTTGTAACCATTTATCACTATTATAAGTGAATTTTAGTCCTTTTACATCACTAGATGTAGACGAAGGATATGTTACATTTGTTATGTTGTCGTCTATATCATACTCATAAGTAATTTTATGGCTAGCTATTTCCTCATCTGTCGGCAAGTCACCTGATATATCATCAGCATCTAGCTCAGCATAGCCTACTAGTCTCTTAAGTTTATCATAAGTATATCCTGTGTATCTATATAGATTTAGCTTGTCTCCTGATTGTTTATAATCAATCATGGCTACTAAGTTATCCAATATATCACTTTCATATTTATATTCTGTTCTTAGAGTTCTATTATTTTTAGAATCGTAGTAATTTAGCGCACTTAAACGCTCTTTGTCATCATACTCATAAGTTTTGTAATTTCCTTCTGTGTTTGTTTCTTTAACCACATTATCTTTTGAATTATATTCTGTTGCTGTAGTTATTGAGTTTATAAACCCATCACCAAGATCCTTAATTAATACTGCAAGATCTTGAGAATTAGTTATTGTCTCACTTCTATTACCATTTGCATCTGTAACTACAGTACTTGTTGTACCATCTGTATTTATTTTGTCATAAGTAAAACTAGTTATATTATTTTCTGAGTCAGGAAGTATTACTTTTGATATTCTTGCTTCTTCATCATACTCATATTTTGTAGAGTTTCCTTCTCCATCTATGTCTTCAATTACATTTCCTGATGAATCATACTTTTTTGTTGTGGTTATTGTATTGTCTCCATCTACATAGAATGTTTTTGCATTTGAATCATAAGCTGGATTAAGCATAGATGTTGTTTGATTTCCTAGACTATCATATAGAAATACTGAAAGATTACCTTTTTCACTACCAGCATTTTGCCCTGCTTCATATTTAGTTATTATGTTTTCTTGGCCATCATAAGTTAAGTCTACATAAACTCCATTTTCTTTTTCCCTTATAGTTCTTCCTAATGCATCTTGATAAGTTTGGCCTATAATATAACCATCTGGATTTGTTTCTGTACTTACAAATGAATATTCAGTTCTTTTAGTTCCTCCACCTGTAAATGTTTCTACCGTTTCATAGCTATACGTTGTATTCCAAGTTTTAGTTAAGGTATCTTTTTGTACAGTTTCACTTGCTTCTCTATTCATTTCATCATAAGTATATGTTGTAACTGTTCCATCTTCTGCTGTTTCACTTTTTGTAGTTCCATTTGGATAATAGGATTTCTCAGTTGTAGTTACTTTATCTCCTTCTTGGTACACTGTTTTTATTAGTCTTCCAAAAGAATCAAAAGTATTAGTTGTGATTTTTTTACTTGTTTTTCCACTAGTTTCAGTGAATATTTCTTCACAAGATATTTGTCTTCCCATTACATCATATACTGTAGTTGTGACAACCTTAGTACCATCAGCTACTTCTGTATTTATTTCTGTTTTATTTCCTTTTTCATCATAAGAATAAGTATATTTTGCTTCACTTTGTACATTTCCAGAGCTTGGTGAACCTAGTATTTCTGTTTCACTCTCAACTTCACCATCTTCTGTATATGTTGTAAGTAATGTTGTATTTGTGATTTTATCGTATACTTTTGTTGTATTACCATATTGGTCATACTCATATATTTCATCAGTTATAAGTTTTCCATCCCCATCATATTCTGTTAAGGATGTTGGTAAATCATTTAACGCCTCATTATTTTTATCATTATTATATTGATATGAAGAAGTTGATCCATCTTCCTCTGTTTCTTTAGTTACATTTTCATCATTATCATAGCTTGTAGTTTCTGATTTTTCTGTTTTTTTCCAAACAACTTTTTCATTTTCTAATGCTTGATAATCTACTTGTGAAGTTTCTTTAGTTCTTAGATTATTTGTATATTCATAAGTAGTTGTGAAACCTTCAGCATCTGTACTTCTCAAACAATTACCAAAGGCAGAGTCAAATTCATCAACTTCACTAGATCTTACATTTCCATTAACTAATTTTTTAGTCGTAGTTTTTGTAGCCTTATCCGAATATTCAAGGTTTACAGTCTCTGCAAACAAATTACTAGCATGAGGATATACTATTTCATTGGCCCTATGTTCCGAATCATAGTTTATTCCATAAGAGTTACCTTCTGCATCCAAAACTTTATTTACTTTTCCATTACTGTCGTAGCTATCGTATTCATATTTATATGTTATGGTTTCTTTTTCTCCAACTTTGTCTACGCTGATTAGTTTTGAGTTTTTATAATTATATTGTATTTTACTATTGTCAGGAAGAATAATTTCTTTTACTGTTAATAAATCTTGTCCTGGAACATCATTATAAACAAACTCTATAGGTATATTTTTACTTGTAGTTATTTTGCTTATTAAACCTTTGTTATTGTCATATTCAAATAGTAAGAAATTATTATTTGCATCTGACATATATATTAACTGTCCACCACTATTAAATCTATACGTGTTATTATCTTTTGTAGTAATTGTATATGAACTATTAATAGTTTTAGTTATTTCAGCATTTCCTTGTGATGTTGCACTTCTATCAGGTATCTTAACTTCATCTGTTATATCTTCTTTTAATAAGTTAATATATTTACCCATGGTTGATATATAAGTACCATCATATTTTTTATAGAAATAATATATTGTTCCTGTACTATCTTTTAAGGCAATTTTGCCTTCATCTAATTTATCATTTTCACATAAGCTCAGTATTTCTATATCGTAGTCATGGTTCCATCCAATACCAAAAGCTGATTTTGCACTGGATTTACTGTTATATGTACGATTTAAATTTACTTCTAATTCTTCATTAGGTAAGACTGCATCTGTTTGTTGATATACAAAGTTTCCTTCACTTTTTTCTATATGACCTGTGCCATTAGGCATTTCAACATCAACATATTCCCAATATTCCTTTATTCCCATTCTCTTTGTATATTCATCTGAATCTACTACTGTACTAGAGACTTCATCAGAATATGAGCTTGCTTCAATTATACTACCATCTTTATTACGTTTTACTGCTCGTATTTTATAATAGAAAGTGCTGGAATAATTAATATTAGGTTCACTCCAGTACCCAGCCTGTACATCTTTAGCTACTAATGTATAACTAGAAGGTTTGAAATTAGGCTCCGTTCCTCTATAAACTTCATAATATATATCTTTTGGAAATTCACCTTCTGGTATATCCCACTTAATATAAGTTTTATAATTAATTTTATCTTTTGCTGATAAATTTTCTGGTCTGTAATTTTCAATATCTGAGATTGTAAAATATTCTTTATTTAAATAGTCAAGCTGTAAACTTATATCATTTAAATTTTGTATATCAGAATTATTAGTACCACTAACTCTAATAAAAATGCTCTCTGTTTCAATTTCATCAGATAAATCAATTATATTGTATGTTTCTTCTGGATTAATTTTAGTGTATTCACCATTACCAATCTTAATTTCATAACTTATTTCTTTGGCTATATTGGTATATAGTAATCTAAAACTAGCTATTTTATCATCAAATTTTATATTTTTAACTATACTATTACTAGATGAATTTGCATCAGATAATGAAATATTCTTCACTTCATAATTTTTTATTAAGGGCATACTATACTTAACATTGCCTAATAAATCTTTATTTACTACTGATATTTGATAATTTTTATTTCTCTCATATTTAGAGAAATCATCTTCATATTTAGAACCTGCTCCTACATTTTTGTTATCAACATACCAATTAGTAGTTCCCATAAACATACTTAATAAGTTTAATCCTTCATATTTCAATGAAAGTTCATTTTTAGTAGATTTTAAAACAATGCTATGGCTATTATAGTCTTGATAATATTCTCTTTCAACTCTAAAACTTGGTTGTATTAATTGTGCATTCGTAAAATCTTCATTTTTTTCAAAACTTACAACAGAAGACTCTTCGTTACCAACAATATCTTTTCCAACAAGTTTTATATTATATGTTCCAACTTCAAAATCTTGTAAATCTAAAATACCTATTATCTTATCTTCTACACTATTGTTACCTTCTAGTAAAAATTGGTATGAACTATCTTCTTCACTTTCTTTTTTTATATAGATTTTCCACTCTGAAAAATTTTCATCTGTTACAGTTCCCTTTACAATTCCATTGTCAACAGATGTAATATTTACTGTAGGATTTTGCCTGTCTACGGTACACATTACGGCACTTTCGTCGCCTTCAAATCCATATTTATCTATAGCTCTAACTTTAACTTCATATTCTCCATTTATTTCTGGTAAGTTGACAGTAAAGTCTCCTGTGCTTTTATTTGAATCTTTCACCTCAACCCATTCATTGCTATCGCTAAGTTTATATTGAATTCCTGAAATTATCATACTACTATCATCATAACGCCAACTTACAGTCGCTGGGTTATCCTTTATTGGGTTACTAATTAATTTAGGAGCATTTATTTTATTAGCAATAGTAATTTCTTTTGTTATTGTTTTTTTGTAAGCTACATTATCTTCAACATAAAGCTTTAATATATATTTTCCATTTTCTAATTTTTTTGTATCAAAAGCTGTTGAGTTTGATATAGTTGCATTTTCATAAATTACCACTGGTTGGAAACTTGTATCCTCTTGTCCATTGGCATCTAATTTATGCAACGTAATATTACTTGTCTTAATTCCACTTCCATCTTTATCTTCAACAATACCTGTAATATTTATAGTATTACTTAATAATTCTGTAGAACTTGTTAAATTTTCAACCTGTATACTTCCCGTTGGCCCTATGGTATCTCTTTTTGATGTAACTCTTTCTATAGTTACATTTCCAGCTTTATCTGTGATTTTTACATATATATCATAAGCCCCCGAATAACCTTCAGTATTTCTATAGAAATAACCTTCATAAGGATTCACACTAGATGTAAATGTTATATCGTTAGGAGAAGAATAACTTTCTGGTTTATCATCTCCTGATTTTACTACATTATATTTTATATTTTCTATGGCAATACCTGAACCTTCTTCAGTTACATTACTAAAGCATATCTGAGGTTTTTTTTCTCTAGTCCAAATATCTGTTACAATATTTCCTGAAGAATCCTTTAGTTCAAGTTCACCTATTTTGGGAGCAGTTTTATCAATGTATACATCTGCACTTTTAATAGAACTAATATTTCCCGATTTATCTATAGCTTTTAGTCTTATTTTATATGATTTAGAATCATTAAACTTGGATGATGATATAGTATACTTTGAATTTAATATAGCTGCACTTCCTACAGAAGAATAGCTTCCTTCATCAATACTGTATTGCACATCTTTCAAATATTTTTCATTAACTTTCCATGATATAGATATATTTTCAGGCCCTATTTGATTAGTTGAAGAAGATATTGGTGTTACTGACATTGATTCTATAACTGGTTTTGTTTTATCTATATATATAGCCCTCCATCTTCCGACTCCACTTATATTCCTATTGTCAACTCCCCTTACATAAATTCTATATCTTCCAGATGGCCAGTTTATTGCATCAGATATTGTTGCACTTCCACTTGAGCTACTTGTTGTTTTCAGTGTTTTATATGGTATATATTGTGGGTCTATTTCTTCTCCACTGTCATCACACTTAGAAACTCTATATTCTACACGACTTAAAGTTGTTGAGACAATACCTTCCCAAGAAACTTTTAACCCTTTAGTTCCATTCATATATTGAGGACTAACGCCTACGCTTGTAGGCTGTTGAGGAATATCATAATATTCTAATTCAAGCTTTGGTCTTAGAGATGTATTTGAATGTCTTGATCCATAAAACTTAGAGTATTTTCCCGTAGATGTAGTTTCATCCTCTGCTTTTAGCATAAGCCCATAATCTTTTATCTGACCATTTGCAACCTTTTTTGCATAAGTTGTTAAATTTAAATTTCTTTCTTTGTATAGTGTACCTGTTGTTGTAAAAGAACCATATGCACCATCACTAGTATTGTATCTTGGTTTATTATTCCAAGTAACAGTTTTTTCGTTCCAGTCGTCAATAATACGATATGCATTGATTTTGTTTAATGAATCATTATTACTAGTTTCACTTAATGTTAATGTTGCTTTTTCAACATACTTACCTTCAACTGTGCTAAATAATTTCTTACCTTTGATTAAACTTCTATTTATTCCTTGGCTACCTGTACCTACAGGAAAAGCTGTGGTTCCACTATTATAGAAGTTTACATCTGCATATGATGAACCACTTATTATGTAAGTGTCTATTATATTACTGTCACCTGTCCATGTAATAGTTGGATCAATTTTAACCGGATATTGTCTATCCTTACTATTAAGATAGTCTTCATCTACTGTCATAGTTAAAATATATACATCTTCTGAATCTTCTTTAAGCTTTATATCATAAGTTATATCTTCACTGTATGCTTTGTTAGTTGCATCATTCATAAACGGTGCGTCTATACTAGCAACTACTTCCTTTGTATCTTTATCGTAAAATACTATACTTTCCTCTATCTCACACTTTTTAGCTTCTAAGTATTTTGCATATATTTCAAATTCAAATTTATTTGACTCTGGAACTTTATTTAGAATAATATTTTCTTTAATTCCATTATCATAAGATATATACTCTATTTCACTATCCAACTCATTAAATTCATAAGAAGCCTTTATTGGGATATTTACTTCTTCATCATAGATATTAGTAGTTTTTTCTTTTCCTAATTTTACTTTTTTACTTTCATCCATAATAGGATGCATCGAGATTTGATATTTATTATTTTCTAATAATATAGGTGTGTCGTCAGATACCTTCTCCGGGAAATAATGTTTATTTTCACCGTCTTTATTTTCATAAGCATAATCAGCTAAATCTGTATTACTACTTGTTTTATCTTCTTTAATTTCAACTAAAGATGGATCATTATCAATTAGTTTTCCATCATCATAATATCTTATATTAGAATCATGGATAACTTCCTTCTTTAATCCATTTTTCAACTGATAAACAGTTTTGTTCTTAGTTTTTTCAATTATTCCTTCAGTCATTTCTTCTACACCCTCTTCTACTGTAGAATTAGACTTTGAGATTTCTTCTGCAAATACTGACATAGGTATATTTGTTACAGTTATACATATAGTCAATATATACGAAATAATTTTAATAAATGTACTCTTTTTCAATTTTTCCCCCGTATTTACTTAAAATTTATTTACAAAACCTGTTAAACTTGCTTAATAACACTTATCTCCCTTCCTTTTTTATTTTAACAAATTTACCACATAATAATATAACCTTCATATCCATATTTTTCAATCGATTTTTATATTTACATTTTATTTTCAATTATAATTTTATACTTTTAAATCAAATAAAAAAGGGTGTTTCACTATTTTCAGTGAGACACCCTTATATATTACATAAACATATTTAATATCATTAACTCTACAAATCCTACAGCCCATACTATTGTACTTGCTATAGAATAACCTCTTAATTGTTCCTTAACTTCAGTAACTCCTAAAGTTCTGTTAACAACCCAGAAGTAAGAATCATTAAAGTGAGAGAATACTAATGAACCCATACAAGCTGATAATACTGCAAGCTCTGGTGATAATCCAAGTGTTGCCATCATTGGAGCTGTTACAGATGCTGCTGTTGTCATGGCAACAGTACCACTTCCTTGTATTAATCTTACTATTGATGATATGGCAAATGGTATTATTACTGCTGGTAGTGCTGTATTTGCTATAAGTCCTGCTATATAGTCTCCTGCACCAGAATCTCTTATTATCATACCTAAAGCTCCACCTGCACCAGTAACTAACATTATTACCCCCGCAGATTTTATACCTTTTTCCATAGTAGTTGTTATTTCTTTTTTGTCTTGATTTTTACCTAGTCCATATATTGCTATTATTAATCCTAAACCAACAGCTATAACAGGAGCTCCTAAGAAGTTTATCACTTCTATAAATCCACCTTCTAGGGCCATTTGTGTTGTAATCGTTTTCATCAATATTAATATTATTGGTACAAATATTGGCATAAATGACATAAGTGCTGATGGTAATACTTCTTCACTACCTATTAAAGTTGCTGCTACTTCGTCATGAGCAATTGCTCCTAAATCTGCGCTACTTAAATAGCTTTCACCATCTTCACTTGGAACTTTATATTGTTTTTTTCCTATATACTTAGCATAAAGAAGTCCTACTAAAGTCATCGGTATGGCACAAACAATTCCAAGTAATAATGTTGTTCCCACGTTTGCACCGTATATACCTGCAACTCCTACTGGTCCTGGAGTAGGTGGCACTAATGTATGTGTAATAACTAAACCTAGAGCTAGTGATAAACCTAAAGATATAACTGATTTTTTAGTGTTTCTTGATATTGATTTTGCCAGTGGTGATAAAATTACAAATCCTGAATCACAGAAAATTGGTATTGATACTAAAAATCCTGTAATAGCTAGAGCTAATTCTTCTCTACCTTTACCTAATTTTTGAACAAATATTTGAGCCATCTTTTTTGCTGCTCCAGATACTTCAAATATTTCACCCATCATAACACCAAATCCAATAATTATACCTATACTACCAAGTGTATTACCAAATCCAGTTGTTATACTGTTTACTACATCTCCAGCCGCCATTCCACCAACTAATCCTGTTATTGATGCACAAATTATCATTGCTAAGAATGGATGTACCTTAGTTTTTAACATCATAAATATTAATAATGTTATTCCAAGGCCTAGACCTATTAATATTTGTGGTCCTGATACGATTAATTCGTTATTCATTATGATTCCCCCAAGTTAATAAATTTTTAATTTTTAATTTTATATAAATTACATTTAATAAACTTTAGTAACAATGTATCTAAACTTGTCACACCCATTAGCCTGTGACCTTAATTTAGATACATTGTTTTATATGGATAAATTGTAGCTTACTTTTTATTAAAGTTTGGAGCATACTCTCCAGCAAGTCTTATGGCTTCTACTAAACTTATTTCGTTTGCTATGTTTTTCCAAGCTATATCAAATGCTGTTCCATGGTCAACTGATGTTCTTAAGAAAGGCATGTTATTTGTTATTGATATAGTTCTGTGGAAATCTACAGTTTTTGTAGCTATATGACCTTGGTCATGATAAAGAGAAAGTACTGCATCAAACTTTCCTTGTAATCCAAAGAAGAATACTGAGTCTGCTCCTATTGGACCTACCACGTCTATTCCTTCTTTTCTTGCTCTGTCTATTGCTGGTTCTATTTCTCTTTCTTCATCTCCAAATAACCCATGCTCTCCACAGTGAGGATTTAAACCTGCCACTGCTATTTTAGGATTATCTATTCCTAATTGTCTTAGAGCTTCTTTTGATCTTATTATAAATTCATACATATTTTCCTCAGTAACTAAGTCGCAAGCTTTTCTCAGAGATACGTGTCTGCTTAAGAAGAATACTCTTAAATTTCTTACTTGGAACATAGTCAAAGGATTGTATGTTTTTGTTAAATCTTCTAATACTTCTGTGTGTCCTATATATGGCACATTGCCTGCTTTAAATGACTCTTTATTAAGTGGTGTAGTTGCTATAGCTTTAACTTTTCCTGCCATTGCATAATCTATTGATTTAGCTAAATATTCAAAAGCAGCCTTTCCACACATTCCACTAACTTGTCCTGGTTCAAATTTGTTCATATCTATGTTATCTATGTTTACTAAGTTTAATGTACTGTTGTTGTAGTGCCCATCTTCTGGATTTTCTATAAGTTTTATTTTCATATCCTCTTCACAAACTTCTATGGCTTTTTCTAATATTTCCTTATTTCCAAATACAACTATGTTTCCATAAGTATTTGTTTCCTCTTGAGCTATGGATTTAACCACAATCTCTGGTCCTATTCCTGCTGGATCTCCTAAAGGTACTCCTATATATTCTCTAGTCATAATAATTCCTCCAAATTTAACTTCCTATTTCATATAATATTGTGTTGATATTTTTGTTGCTAAGTAATCTATACAAAGTGATAAGGTTTTCTTGTCACCTATAAGGCCTCCCTTTGTTATGGCTGGCATATTAGGATATTTTCCTCCTATAAATCTGCCATATACTGCTAATGGTATTATTTCATCTTTTATATCTATACCTTCAACGCCTAGCCTTTTCATAACTTCCATAGTTACATCTCCACCACTAGTATATAGTGCTCCTATGGATGAGTTTGATAATTCTAAAGCCAGCTCTGTTATTTTTGCTAAACCTTTGTTTATTTTAACTGATATGGCTTCTTCATCTATTTCAAGTTTCTTAGACAGTTCACTTAAATTTAAGACTTCATCTTCTCTTGTTGTTGTAGTTACACCAACAATATTAGATGTATTAAGTTTCAATTTTCCTTCTATTATATGTAATACTCTTTCAATCTCTTTATCTATTTTTTCATCATCTATAAGTTTTAATGGATTCACTTTCACAAGAGCTGGTGATTTTGTTGCGACTAAATATTCTATTTGACCTATGGTAGTTTTACTTACACTTCCTATGGCAAAGAAAACTTTCTTACCTTGCTCTACTTGAGATAATCCATATTTAACATTCATTAAACATTTAGTAAATGGTCCTGGATCAACAGGAATAATATTTAATTTTGTAATTGCTGATGCTTTTGCTATTGTTTCTATTTCATCATTAGTTACTGCATCTACAACAATTATTCTGTTTCCTTCATCTACTAGTAAGTTTATCTTTCTACTTAAAAATTCTTCTCCTCTTAACACATCACTAATTTGTATATCAGCCACCTTGAACTTACTTTGGCCTTGTATTATTTCTTTCACACTTGAATTAGTCACTGGACATTTTGGATCCTTTGCTACTAAAGTATTTTGAAGTGGCACTGAATCTACTAATAAAAATCCGCCTATGGAAATTCTTCCTGAATCAGGATAAGATGCCACAACTACAGCTATATATTCTTTATCTTGATCTAAGATGGCATCTATTTCGCAGCCTATATTTCCTCTTAAAGTTGAATCAATTCTTTTTGTATATATTGGTTGCAAATGCTTTACTCTTTCTACTTCCTTACTAACTCTTTCATAAGCTTCTTCTTTTGTAATACCTCTACTATCAGTACTTATAGCTACTACGTCACAACGACTCATGTTTTCATCGTTTAAAAGCCTAGAATCTATAAATGTAGAACATTTAAAGCCTTCCTTTGCTAATAAAACACTTGTTGCATTTGCACCTGTAAGATCATCAGCTATTACATATAATTTCATCTGTCTCCTCCATCTTTTAAACTAGTTTTATGTTTACACCTTCATCTTCCATTTTCTTTAATATCTCTTCTTCCAAGCCTTCATTAACAATAACCATTTCAAAATCTTTTAAGTTTTTAATTTTAGTAAAACTTCTTTTGTTGAATTTTGAGTTATCAGCTACAAGCACTCTATGCATAGATGCATCTATCATGGCTTGTTTTACCTTTGCTTTGTTAGGAACAAAAGTTACTAGTTCTAAGTTTTGATTTATGGCACTTGCTCCCACAATACATATATCTGCATTTATATTATTTAAGAAATCTATGGTATAAGTATCTAAACAGCTTCCTGTGTTTCTTTGAATTCTTCCTCCTGTACAATAAACTTCTAAATTTTCATACTTCATTAAATAAGCTGCAATTAATATGTCTGTTGTAATTATTTTCAAATTACTTTTTTCTACTAATAGCTTTGCAACTTCCATACAAGTTGTACCTGAATCTAGAATTACTATGGAATTATCATGTACAAGTTTTACTGCTTCTTTTGCAATTCTAATCTTTTCTTCCATATAGCATTTTTCTTTGTCTTCATAGTCAACTTCTTTTACCATGGAACTATCTATTACAGCTCCACCAAATACCCTAGTAATAAGACCGTCTTTTTCCATCTTATCTAAATCTCTTCTTATGGTCATGGTTGCCACTTGGCAAATATCAGCTAATTCATTTACTGTAGCATTTTTATTTTTCACTATGTAATCATATATTTTTTTATGTCTATCTAATTGGAACATTATCATACCTTCTTTTCATGTTTATTTTGAAGTTCGTTTATGTTCATCTATGTTTATATTATTCCATAAACTTTTATAATTCGCAACACTTTTTGTTTATTTATGTTCGTTTATTAAATAACAAACAATTTTGAACATATTTGAACATATTTTATTATACCTTATTCATATAAACATATCAAAATTTGCATTACTTATATGAAGTTATCAAAGTAAGTATTATTGAAATATTTACTTATTTAACATAAACTTATAAATAATAATAAATAATTATGAGGTGGTCTTATTAATAACTTAGCAAATGCTATTACATGTCTACGAATTGTATGTTCACTTTTTATCCTATTTACAAATCCATTCACTTTATTGTTTTGGGTGTTGTATATGTGTTGTGGTATTAGTGATATTTTAGATGGAGTTATAGCCAGATCAATGAAAATAGAAAGTGAATTAGGTGCAAAGCTAGATAGCATTGCAGATTTTATTTTTATCATTATAATGATATTTGTTTTTCTTCCTATATTACATCTTCCTAGATGGATTTGGTTATGGATAATTATCATCGCAGTTATTCGTATATTGTCATACTTATTTGGTTTTATTAAATACCATACTTTTGCTTCTCTGCACACTTATACAAATAAAATTACTGGTTTATTACTTTTTACAACTCCAGTTTTATATATTTTGTTTGGAGTTAATGTTACAGGAGTAATATTATGTGTCAGTGCATTATTGTCCGCCTTAGAAGAATTATTAATTACAATAAAATCAAAAGAACTTGATAGAAATATAAAAAGTATTTTTGGTATAAAAACTTTAAGTAGTAATGAAAATAGCTTAAAAAAATAGTTATTTTATTACATAAAAACAGCACCTGTAATAGGTGCTGTTTTTATGAGAGTATATTATTTCTCCGTACATATAGTTAAAACATCTGAAAAATCTCCAAAGCATACTTGACCGTTTAATTCTTTAAATGCTCTTACCTTGTAGTAGTATTTTTTTCTGTTTTTTAAATTTTTATCTTTGTAACAACTTTTTCCATTGTCTGTAAGTGTGGCTATTCTTGTAAAATTACCACTTTCATTAGTTGCTCTATAAACTTCATATCCAGAAGATTTATATACAGTTTGCCAGTTAAGCTCCACAAAAGAATTAGATATACAATTGGCGTGTAAATTTTTTACAACAGGTGGACAAGTTGTAACGTCTATTATGTCTGATGAGCATCCTAAGCATATTTTATCTCCTGCTTTTTTAAAAGCTCTAACCTTGTAATAATAATTTGTTCCACTGTCCAACTCTTTATCTATATAACATGTAGTTTTGCCACCTACTTCATCAATCTTTCTGTAAAATCCATTTTTCATAGTTGATCTGTAAATTCTATATCCACTGGCACCTTTCACTTTGCACCATTGTAATTTTATACAATCAGAGTTTTTCATAGTTACTCTTAATTCTGTTACTTTATCAGGTTTATAATCTGTAGCAATACTTTGTTTTTCTATGTTTGTTTGGGCAAATGAATGAGCTAAGCTTCCCATGTTACTCATTATTAGTGCTAAAGTTAAAAATGTTACTGCAATATTTTTAAGTTTTTTTGTCATTACTTTTCCTCCTATTTTACTCTTTACGTAACAAGGTTATTTTTATTTATAATTTGCCCTCGATTTATTAAAAAATTCTATTTAAATTCTATTATTCCCCTACGCACCTTAACTGAATTTAATCTTAATTCTCTTTCTTCATTACTTATCATATTTATTCACCAAATACTTTCTTATAGTCAGCTTTAAACTTTTCTATTCCTTGGTCAGTAAGAGGATGTTTTACCATTTGTTCTATTACTGAATATGGAATTGTTGCTATATCTGCTCCTGCTAAAGCACAATCATTTACATGTATTGGATTACGTACAGATGCTGCTATTATCTTCGCATGAATATCATCATATTTAGAAAACATATCTGCTATTGATTTTATTAAATTTATACCTGGCTCAGATATATCATCTAATCTTCCTAAAAATGGTGATACATAAGTAGCTCCTGCTCTTGCTGCAATTAAAGCTTGGTTTGCTGTAAATATTAAAGTTAAATTAGTTTTAATTCCTTCACTACTTAATACTTTACATGCTTTTAAACCTTCTATTGTCATAGGTATTTTTACGACCATATTTGGATGAATTTTTGCTATTTCACGACCTTCTTTAATCATACCTTCTGCATCTTCTGTTGTTGCCTTTACTTCCCCACTTATTGGTCCGTCTACTATACTTGCTATTTCAGCGATTACTTCTTCAAATACTCTTCCTTCTTTAGCTATTAATGATGGGTTTGTTGTTACACCACATATAACCCCTGTATCATTTGCTTTCTTTATATCCTCTACGTTTGCTGTGTCTATAAAAAATCTCATAAAATTTTCCCCCTATTTTAATTAATAATATTTATATTTAACAATCTTTATAATTAACAAAATGGATTTTCAGTTTTATAACGAGTACCTTTTGGTTGGTTGTAATCTATTTCTTCAACACAAACACCTAAGTATTTGAATACTTCATATAATGTTTTTCCAAAGTGTCCAAATGCTACTGCACCATGATGTGGGTAATTCTTTTCTATTAATACATGACGATAGAATCTTCCCATCTCTGGTATTGCAAATATGCCTATAGCTCCAAATGACTTAGTTGCTACTGGTAATACTTCTCCTTGTGCAATATAAGCACGAAGTTTTGCATCAGAAGTACTTTGTAAACGGAAGAAAGTTATATCTCCTGGAACTATATCTCCTTCTAATGTACCTTGAGTAACTTCTTCTGGTAAAGAACGAGCCATTATTTTTTGGTATTTCATTTCACAAAAAGATAATTTACTTGATGCAGTATTTCCACAATGGAATCCCATAAATGTATCTTTTAATGTATACTCATATTTAGGTTTTATATCTTCCATATACATATCATTTGGTACTGTGTTATTTATATCAAGTAAAGTAACTGTATCATTACTTACAACTGTTCCTATAAACTCACTAAGTGCTCCATATATATCAACTTCGCAAGAAACTGGAATTCCTTTATCTGTTAAACGGCTATTAACGTAACATGGTACAAATCCAAATTGAGTTTGGAATGCTGGCCAACATTTACCTGCTATAGCCACAAAATCACGAGATCCTTTATGTGCTTCTACCCAATCAAGTAAAGTAAGTTCATATTGAGCTAGTTTTTCTAATATTTCAGGTTTTTTATTTCCCTCTCCAAGCTCAGCTTCCATCTCTTTTACTATACTTGGTATACGATCATCATTTGCATGATTTTTAAAAGCTTCAAATAAATCAAGTTCTGAGTTTTCTTCTATTTCAACGCCAAGATTGTAAAGTTGTTTTATTGGAGCATTACAAGCAAGGAAATCTTGTGGACGTGGACCAAATGAAATTATTTTTAAATTTTCTAATCCATAAACAGATTTAGCTATTGGTTCAAATTCATGTATCATATGTGCACATTCACTTGCAGTTCCTACTGGATATTCTGGTATATATGCTTTTATATTACGAAGTTTTAAGTTGTAGCTTGCATTTAACATTCCACAGTAAGCATCTCCTCTATCATCTAAAAGCTTGTCTCCGCTTTCTTCTGATGCTGCTATAAACATAACTGGTCCACCAAATTCTTTAGCTAATAAAGTTTCTGACGTTTCAGGTCCAAAGTTTCCAAGATAAACAACTAATGCATTACAATCAGCTTCTTTTACTTCTTTAAGTGCTTTTCTCATATGTATTTCATTTTCTACACATGTTGGACATTCATATATTTCACCATATTTTTGTGTATACTCTTTTACTACTGCCCTACGTCTATTTTCAGAAAGTGACATTGGAAAACAATCACGGCTTACTGCAACTATTCCTATTTTAATTTTTGGCATATTATTCATAACAAAACTCCCCCTTCGAATTATGTGTTCGAGCACACTTTTATTGTATCTGCATATTTTATCAAAATCAACAGTTATTTTATTTTTTATGTGCCTAAGCACATTTGACTTTTTTAAGTTCAAATGATATTCTAACTATATAAATCATTAAGAGGAGTTTAAAATGGCTACTATAAAAGAAATCGCTAAATTGGCAGGCGTATCTAGAGGTACTGTCGATCGTGTACTAAATAATCGTGGAATGGTTAATCCTGATACAGCAAACAAAGTAAAAGAAATAGCAAATGCACTTAATTATAAACCAAATAAAGCTGGTCTTATTTTGAGTGCCCAAAAAAAGAAATTAAAATTAGGTGTAATTTTATTTGGAGCTAATAATCCATTTTTTGATGATGTTATAAAAGGTATTAATGAAAAAAGCAAAGAACTTGAAAGTTATAATTGTACAATAAAAATAAAATCTATTCCTTTATGTATAGATGAACAATTAAAATCAATAGATGAATTTGTAAATGAAGGTATTAATGGTATTGCTCTTACACCCTATAATGATAAAAAAATTGTATCAAAAATTAATGAACTTTATGATATGGGAATTCCTGTAGTAACTTTAAATACAGATATAGAAGACTCTAAAAGACTTGCTTATGTTGGCAGCAATTATTATGATTCAGGTAAAACTGCTGCTGGTTTGATTAATATAATAACTAAGGGAGATGTTAATCTAGGAATTGTAAGTGGTTCCAAAAATGTTATGTGTCATAGTGAGCGTATATCAGGACTTAAAGATTGCATTAAAAAAAATTATCCTCATATTAAAGTAATTGACACAGTTTACAACGATGATGATGATATTAAAAGTTATGAACTTACTTCTAGGTTACTTGAAAATAAAGATATTAATGCATTATTTTTTGTTGCTGGTGGTGTATATGGAGGCTGTAGTGCAGTTATTTCCTCAAAAAAAGAAAATAATATAACAAGTATTTCTTTTGATAATGTGCCTACAACTAAAAAAATGATTGAAAATGGATTGATTAAAGCTACTATATGTCAACAACCAGAACTTCAAGGTTCAAAACCTTTAGATATACTTTTTTCATATTTATCTACTGGTGAACAGCCTAAAAAAGAACATAATTACTTACGTTTAGATATTCGTATAAAAGAAAATATGTAATATTAAATATTAACTATTACATATTAGCTATTACATATTAAATAAGCATATTCATAAGTATATTCAATTGAATATACTTATTTTAATATAAAAATTTATTTTTAATCCAAATAATTACACTCATCTAAAATTACTACTTTTCTGTTATTTTTTTAGCAACATAATAAAGTCCACATGCAGGATAATATATATAAACAAAAAAATAGGAGGCAAAATGAAAGTCAACGACAATATATATATGCTAAAAATACCAACAAAAATACATCCTGATAAATTTACTTATCCTGTAGTAATTTTAAATAAAGGAAAAATGCTTTTAGTTGATAGTGCATATCCTGGAGAGTTTGAAACTATCAGAACTGCCTTTTATAATGAAGGACTTGATATTAGATATTTAAGCCATATGCTTTTAACACATAAAGGCTTTGACAACTTAGGTTGCACAAAAGATATTGTAAATACTATACCCGATGTAATAGTTATGGCTCCTTCACTTGATAATAAATTTTTAGTTCATATAAAATTAAATGATAACGACACAACTCCTCATTTTGACAATATTAAAGTAATATCCACACCTGGTCATACTCCAGGCCATGTTAGTTTATATATAAAAGATGAAGAGCTTTTAATTGCAGGAAATTTGTTAGATATACAGCTTAATTTATTGGGACTTACTGACAAAGGTTTGAATTTTGATAATGAAACTTATCTTGATTCTGTAAAAAAAGTTTCAACACTACCTATAAGTAAAGTTATTTCTTATCATGGTGGCATGTTGGAAGGTACTATAAATGCTGGGATTAAATCTTTAATTAGTTAATTTGTCCAAAATTTTATTTGCCAAAAAAGAGTAGAGAATCTCTTCTCTACTCTTTAAATTTACACTATATTTTCACTAACTTCCATCAATCTATTCTCTTCACTATTTTCTTCCAAGTTAATAACTCTATCACAAACAATATTAACAAGGTCTTTATCGTGACTGATAACAATAAGTCCAATACTGTTTTTCTTGCAATAATCAATAACCACATTCCAAATTTGAGCCTGAGTTATGGCATCTAGCATGGTAGTCATCTCATCAGCTATAAGAAACTTAGTTTCAGGACTAAGAGCTCTAAGAACGCAGAACCTTTGCAACTCCCCACCAGAAAGTTCACTTGGCCATCTATTTAACCATTCTTTCTTAATTCCCATAGCTTCTATCATTTCATCACTTGGTACATAAGCTTCATTTATAATTTTTCTCATTTTCCATTTTGGATTTACTGATTTTTCTGGATGTTGGAAAATTAGTTGGACAGGGTTGAAAGCATTTTTCTTTTTCTCACAACCTTCTAGTATTACATTTCCTTTGTCTGGTTTAATATATCCAGCCAAAATCTTAGCAAAAGTAGTTTTACCAAATCCACTAGGAGCTACTATCCCAACTATTTCATTATTCTTTACAGATAAATTTATATCTTTTAATATATATTTATCTCCTCTATATTTAAAGTTAATATTTTCAGCTTTAAGTAGCATATAAACATCTCACCTTTCCATCTCTTATTTCTTTCATTTCAGGTTTTATGTTTTCACAATCAGGTGTTCTTTTTTCACATCTATCATAAAATAAACATCCTACAGGTAGCTCACTGGCCAGTGGTTGACTACCCTTTATAGGTTTAAAACTATTGTTTGGCAGTGCATTGAATAATGCCTTTGTATATGGATGTCTTAAATTTTCTCCACCGTTTTTGAAGTCTTGGGCTTTTGCAATTTCCAAAGTAGTTCCTCCATAGAAAATTGCCACTCTGTCTGCAATTTTTAGAGCAGCAGATATATCATGGGTAATTACAAGTAGTGCACAGCCACTGTCAGCCAAATCTCTAAAATCTTTTAAGACTTCATTTAAAGATTTTTCATCTAAGCCTGGCGTTGGTTCGTCTGCGATTATTACTTCACAGTCACTAACTAAAGCACTTGATAAAAGAACCTTTCTTGCCATTCCACCTGATAGTTGGAAAGGATAATATTTTTCTACTTTTTCTTCTAAGTTATATTTTTTAAATACATTTCTAAGTATACTATTACTTTTCTTTTTATCTTTTATGGAAATCTTAACTTGTTTTCCCACTTCCATCAGTGGATCTAAATAATTTACTGATTGAGGAATAAATACAATTTCTTTTCCTCTAAGTTTTTCTTTTCTTTTTTCGTCTAATAATTCATTTTTATAAGTTATATCTCCTCTTGTCACTGCATTACTTGGTAGTATCCCCAGAATTGAGTGAGCAAGTAGACTTTTGCCTGAACCACTAGACCCAACAACTGCTAATATTTCACCTTTATATAAATCTATATCTAAATTATTTATAGCCTTTGAATCTATTCTATTTAATCCCTTTGTATACTGACTAAAACAAATCTCCAAATTTTTAACACTTAAAATTGGCTCCTTCTTCATAGCTACCTCCTAATTATAAGCTGTTTTAGGATCAATTAATTTTCCTATTTTTTTACCCATATTATCCACCATCATAGAAACTAAAACTAAAGATAATCCTGGGAAAAATGCTAACCACCATTTTCCACTAGTTAGGTATTTCATGGATTCTGATAAAATTATTCCTATGGCTGGTTCATGTGATTGTAAACCAAATCCTAAGAAAGTAACTGAAGATTCATGTAAGATAGCATGAGGGAAAATTAATACAATTCCAACTAAAAGCTGAGGTATTACATGAGGTAAAATATGATTTTTAGCTATATATAAATTTGATTTTCCAAAATTCTTTGCAATTTTCGTGTAATCAGATTCTTTTACTTGCATAACTTCTGCTCTTATTACTCTAGTAAGTGAAGTCCAGTGAGTAAGGGATACTCCAAGAACTATCCCCTTTAATCCTCCACCTGCTGCCATAGAGATTAAGATTATTATTAAAGTATGAGGTACTGATAAAACTAAATCTATAAACCAAGTTATAACTAAGTCTACTTTTTTACCACAAGTAGGTCCGATTACTCCCAGTATTACTGCAATTATTCCACTTATAATAGAAGATAAAACTCCTATTTTCATACTTATACTAAGACCTTTTAATGTTCTAAAAAACATATCGCGGCCTATCCAGTCTGTACCAAATACATGAGCTAATGAAGGTCCTTGATTTTTATTAATTAAATCTATACTAAACTTTTCAGTATCAATAGCACTTCCTGCAACTAGTATAACTATAAAAAACACTATAAATATTCCCAGAGAAAGTATGGTTTTTTCTCTAATTCCAAATTCAAAGGATGAAGATTTTCTTTTTACAGCACTATTTACATCGCTCATTATGCCACTTCCCCTCCTTTAATTCTTGGGTCTATTATTCTATATAATAAATCTGCTATTACATTTCCACTATAAACAAAAATACAACTAATTATTACTATTCCCATTAAAAGAGGTAAATCTCCCTTAAGGCCTGCTGAAACTGTGGCCTGCCCAAGTCCTGGATATGAAAATACTTGCTCTGCAAATATGGTTCCTGCAAATAATTCACTAAATGATAAAAACTGTAATGTTATGGCTGGAAGTGAAACATTTTTTATTACGTGATTAAAAATTATACTTTTTTTGCTTTCTCCACGAGCTTTTGCAAATAAAACATAATCACTATTCATAACTTCCATTACTTTTTCTCTTGTATGTAAGCAAATATTAGAAACACCTATAAGACTTAAAGTAAATGCAGGCAATATTATATGCTTTAGTAAATCCATAAAAGTTACATCCGTCGTACTTACACCTATTGGAACTCCCAGAGCTACTGGGAACCATCCAAGAGAAACAGAAAATACCATAATAAATAAAATACCTAGCCAAAATGTTGGTGTTGATATAACAATATAACAATATCCACGTATTATTTTATCTATTAATTTATTTTCATTACTTCCACTGATTATTCCCATTATAAATCCTAAAATACCAGAAATAATCCAGGCTATAATCATTAAGTATAAAGATGCTTTAAATTTTTGTCCTATAACTTCCAAAACTGGTCTTCTATATATTAAGGAAGTTCCCCAGTCTCCAACCATTATAGACTTAAACCAACGCATAAATTTTTCCACTGGTGGCTGATTTAACCCCCAATGTTCTGCAATTAATTCTCTTTGCGCCGCACTTACCTTTGTACTAGCTCCCACATAAGCTGTAACTGGGTCTATTGGAGATATCTCCATTAATACAAAAGTTATTATACAAAGGGCAACCAATAAGGTGATTAGCCTTATTATTTTTTTAGATAGGAAAACTCCTATACTTTTGCTGTTTTTCATCCAATAAACTCCCCTTTTTTAGTATCTCTTATAATTCAAATGTGAGGACATCTAAAAAAGAATGTCCTCATAATATATTATAGCTTATTTTGTCTTATTTCCATGCCCATTCTGTAACATTGTCAAAAATTCTTCCACCATGAGGTTGAACAACTGGATTTCCTATATCAAATCCTTCACTTACTATATAAACATGATTTGCATTTACTAACCAGCAGTATGGGGCATCACCTTTAGCAGAAGCCCCAGTTTCCCCATCAAATTGAGCTTTTTGCCAGTAAGGTAGAGCTTCTTTTTCATCTTCACTATTTAAAGCTTTATCTATATATTTATTTACAGCTTTATTATCATAGAATCCTGCATTATCCCATTCAACTGGTGTATTTGCAGCTCCACCATAATATAAGTTGTAAAGTTCTGATGGATCTCCTGAACCAAATCCAAATAATACAGCTTCTTTATGTATATCTGCTAATATTGTATCCCAAGTTCTTTCTTCTAAATTCACTTCAATACCTATTTCTTTAGCTACCTTTTGGAACTCTAGTCCTAATGCTTGTCTATAGTTTCCTGCAGTATATAATAATGTGAAAGATGCTTTAGTTTTATCTTTTTCTAGTATTCCATCATTGTCACTATCTTTCCATCCACCATCTTCTAGTATTTTCTTAGCTTCTTGAACGTTGTTATAGTCAGATTCAGCAAGAACTGTTTCTTTATTTAACCAAGGCATTTTTTCAAGACCAGTTGTAGATACTGTACCATATCCATTTAAAACACCATCAACCATTCCTTGTCTATCAACAGCAGCATTTAATGCTTTTCTTATTGCTTCATCACTTGTAACATTGTTTCCTATTTCATTACCAGTTTCAGTTTTTTTACCAGTGTTTGCAACCATTGGGAATTCAACACCATAAGTTTCTATACTTGGTATATCTAAAATTTTAGTTCCTTCAACTTTTTCTTTAGCAAGATCTCCGTTTATTGATGCCATATCAACATCACCTGATTTTACAGCAGCATAAGCAGCATCAGTATCTAAAAATACCATAGTTAATTTTTTTATACTTGGTTTATCTCCATAATAATCTTCATTAGCATCTGCTATAACTTGTTGTCCTTTATCCCATTGTACAAATTTGTATGGTCCAGATCCTATTGGATTGTCTTTAAATGAGTCATTATAAGCATGTTTAGGAACTATACCACAAGCACCTAATTTTTCTACAAATGTAGACATTGGTCTTTCTAATTTAAATTCAACAGTTGTATCATCTGTTGCTTTTACTTCTTTTATCATTGTTAAATCTATTTCTGATGAACTTTTTTTAGTTGTTTCATATGTAAATGCAACATCCTGTGCTGTTACAGATTTTCCGTCAGTAAATTTAGCATCATCTCTTATTTTAACTGTCCAAGTTAATTTATCATCTGATATTTTATAATCAGTAGCTAAATCATTTTCCCATCCTAATTCTTTATCTCTTTTCATTAATGTAGAGAAGAACAATTTTGTTATAGATCCATGACCACCTGTTATAGCATCAAATCCAGCTTCTGGTTCTGCCCCAACGGCAACTACTAACTCTTTATTTTCTTTTCTTTGCTCCACACCAGATTTAGAACTTGAGTCTGAACCTGAATTAGATGAATTAGAACATCCAGCTAATGTACCTACTAATAATACCATTGATAATAGCTTAGCAATATTTTTCTTTAATTTCATTTTTCTTTAGCCCCCCTAATATTTTCCCTATAGTTTTTCATTTTTCTCTATAATTCGCAGTTTTTGACAAAAAAAGCCATGAAAGTATATTAACCTTCATGGCTTTTTTTGATCTTCATAGATCTTTTTCATGTTCAAATTATGATAAAATTATAACATTACTTTTTCTTATTTTCAACATATATTAAACATATATTAAATATTTTTTATTTTTTAAGAAAAGTGAAGTTTATATTTTATACTTAATCATTAATTTTTCTGTATGAGTATCAACAATATATTTCTGCTTTTCTCTTAAGTTGAACTTTTTGTCCATAAATATGGCAACAATTACATAAACTAAAAATGCAACTTTAAACATACTAAAAAATGAAACTATTGTAATAGCAAAATATAGTAAACTTAAACTTTTCTTTTTATATTTAATATTTATATAATTTCCTATTAATATATTACCGTCTCTAAATATAAAATATAATGATAAATACTCTGCGCAAGTTATTATAGTATTTAAATAAACATTGTTAATTTGTATATTAAAAAATCTCAATAAGCTGACTAATGCAACATATGCTAAAGCATAATAAAAATATTCTTTTTTCATACACATAAAGTTACTATAATTTCTTATGGATCTCATCATAAAATATTTTCTTTTTCCATTTTCATTTAATATTCTAAGCTTCTTTCCAAGTATGATTGATATAAAATATATGTAAAATACCATACCAAAAGGAAATACTGCTATAAACAAATAATAAATAACTTGTAAATTAATTTTAATAAAGGGTAATAACTTGGTTAAGTTTTTAAGTATTACTGGATTGTTATTAAAGTAATCTATGTCTCTTTGGAACTCTTCCATAAAACTATATCCTATAATATTTCTAGCATAAATATCTATTAATATCATAAAAATAATTCCAATTATGGAACCTAAAAATAAATCATCGAAAATATCTGATGTCTTTGCAATTAAATAACCGCACAAAATACCTAAAAGGAAACTTTGACTTACTAATATTGCAGCTACAAAGTTTCCTAAAACAAGTAATATTAAAATTACACTAATAATGCCACACATTAGTGTATATTTGAATTCACATCTAAAATATATTAATGCAAATATAATTGGTACTACAAAATCTAAATATAAACTATATCCCAACCCAGTTGAAAGAGCAATCATTGTAATTACTATGAAAGTTGACGATAATATTGCTGCTTCTGTTAATTTTTTTACTGAACTATTCAATTTTTATGCCTCCATTTTTATGTTTCCAAAAACTTCTAAATTAAATCTAGTATACCACTTTTTAGGAAATTTATCTGTTATAATATATGATATAGGTTAAGGTTAAGATTAGGGGGATTTTTTATGACTTTTGAACAAATGAAGTCTTTTTTAGCTATTGTAAAATATAATCATTTTACCCTAGCATCACAAGAATTATATATATCTCAATCTTCAATATCAAAACATATCAAATCATTGGAAAAAGAGCTTGGGGTTGAGTTATTTAATAGGCAACATAGAAGTATAAAACTAACAGATGCAGGGGAAGAATTTTATAAGTTTGCAAACAAATCTATGGCAGATTACAAAAATATCTTATTGGATATGAAAAAATACTCTTGTGAAGAAAGTAGTTCTATCTCCATTGGTGTTATAGACACAATGGTTGAGTATGGTGTGGCATCTCTTATTGGGGACTTTCAAACAGAGTATCCAAATATTCAAGTAGATTTAATAGAAAGATCAAACAGTAAAATAATAGAGTACATTAGTGACTCTGTGGTAAATTTAGGGTTTATTAATTCTCATTATGAACACAAAAATATTTTAAATCTTAATAAAGTAATTGATGATGAGTTAGTTCTTGTAACATCAAAGAAGCATCCTTTATCAATAAAATCCTCTGTGGATATTTTTGATACTGCTAAGGAAAAATATGTTTGTGTTAATGGTGATTATTATTTACATAATGTATTTTTAAATACTTGGGGTAATCTTAATTATTTTCCAAACACTTTATATATAGACTCACAAACAAAAACACTTTTAGCTTTAGTTTGTGAAAATATAGGTATTACTCTACTTCCTTATAGCGTTGCTTCATCTTACAAAAAAAATATTGATAATACCATACATATTTGTCGTTTACAAAACTCTTTCTCTGCAAATATTTTCTTAGGACAATTAAAAAACAGACGACTTAGTAAAAATGAACATATTTTCAAAGACTTTGCCACTAAATGGTTTGAAAAAAACAAAACATCATGTGAATTATTGGAAATTGAATAACCTTTATTAAAATTCGCTTCTCGAAAGCAGTTAATATTATAAAAAACAAGAAGAACTTATTGTTCTTCTTGTTTTTTTATACTATTTACCTAGACTATCTAAAATCTCTTTTGCCACTAATTTATCATCAAATTCTACTATTTCATCTTTAATTATTTGATAATTCTCATGTCCTTTACCTGCTATAAGTACTATATCACCTTCTTCTGCTTTGTTAATTGCATCTTTAATAGCATCTTTTCTATCTAATATAACAAGGTAATTTTCCTTTTGTTTGTCTATGCCTATTAATATATCTTTTATTATTTCATTTGGTTCCTCATACCTTGGATTGTCTGAAGTTATTATAGCAAGGTCTGAATAGGCTTGTGCGATTTTTCCCATGAGAGGTCTTTTTTCTTTTTCTCTATTTCCCCCGCATCCAAAAACTGTGATTATTCTTTTTCTTGCAAAAGTCCTTATGCTTTTTAATACATTATCTAGAGCATCAGGTGTGTGAGCATAGTCCACAAATACATGAATGTTTTTGTTATTTTCCACCCTTTCAAATCTGCCATTTACTCCTTTTAATTTACTTATTCTATTAACTATTTCATTTATATCCATATTTAATATATAACAAGCACAAATAACAGCTAAACAGTTGTAAACTGTAAATTGTCCTACCATATTTAAAGTTACTTTTCTTTCAAAATCATTAGGTCCAAGTAAAGTAAATACGGTCTTATCCTCATAAAGTTCTACATTCTTAGCTCTAAAAGTAGCATCATAATTTATACCATAAGTGTAATAAGGTACTCCCAAAGTTTTAATATTATCCAATATTATTCTTCCATTAACATCATCTATATTGATGATATTTGCAGTTGTGGTCATATAAAATAATGATTCCTTGGCATTTCTGTAATTTGCAAAAGTTTTATGAAAGTCTAGATGATCTTCTGTTAAGTTTGTAAATATACCTATTTTATATTTTAAATTTTCTACTCTTTTCAATGCAAGAGCATGAGAAGAAACTTCCATTGTACAATATTTACAATTATTTTTTATCATATTATTTAAGCATTTTTGTATTTCAATATTATTTGGTGTTGTATTTTTATTTAAATAATCATTTTTCCCATCAAATATGCCTATAGTTCCAATAAAACCACATTTTTCATCTTGACTAAGTATATCTTTTAAAAAGGATGCCACACTTGTTTTTCCATTAGTACCTGTTACACCTATTAATTCAATTTTTTCACTTGGATTTTTATAAAAATTCCTTCCTAAAGTAGACATAACTTCATTTGTATTCTTTACCTTTATATAAGTTAGTTTATCATCCTTTTGAACGTCTTCTTCAATTACAAAGGCTACTGCTCCCTTAATTTTTGCACTTTCTATAAATTTATGACCATTAACATTCGTTCCATTGGTACAAACTAATAAATCCCCTTCTTTCACATTTCTTGAATCATATTCTAATCCTTTTATTTCCACATCCTCGGGGCCCCATAGCAAAATCACCTCTATATCCTTTAAAATATCCTTTAATTTCATGATATCACCCTTCAATTCTTATTTTCTTCTTGATATGATTTAAGTCTTCTTAAAACATCTTCATTCTCTTTAAAAAAGTTTATTAGATCCTCAATTTTTATCAACGTTTCAACATTTATTGTATGCTCTATGGTTTCGGTTTCCTCATGAATAGATTTTTTTATACCAAGAATAGTTAAAAATTCTTTTATGGTATTATGTCTGTTTAATAGTTTTTCCCCTACACTTTCTCCCAAAGAAGTTAGTTCAATACTATCGTATCTTTTATAAATCAACATATTCTTATCATTTAGTTTTTTTATCATTTTCGTAACTGAGGGTGGTTTAATATTGAGCTTATTAGAGATATCTTTAACTTGTACCTTGTCATTTTCAAGATTTAATCTATAAATCATCTCAATATAATCCTCTTCACTAGGTGTCAATTTATTATTTTTCATATATTCATTAAATGTGTAATAATCCTCTCTTCTACTCACAAAAACCCCTCCTATAATTTTATATTTTTAATAAGTTTCAAATATTACTACCTTTTTTGAACACTTTTAGTACAATGCGCATAATTTAAATTAAGAATGTTAGCTTAAGCTAAAAATTAGAGCCAACGACATACCTTTGCTTCGCTGTAGGTAAGTCCGTTGCTTAAAAATTGGAGGTGCAATATGAAAAAACTTACAGACATTCAAATTAAAAACACTGTTAAAGTGGAGGGGTTACTTTCTACAGGAAATTTAAAAGAAAGAATGCTAGCTTTAGGTTTGACTGAAGGAGCTGAAATAGATGTGCTTAGAAAGGGTCCAAAAAATAATTTAACAGTTTATAACATCCGTGGTAGTAAGATTGCCTTGCGTGAAGAAGAAAGTAATTTAATTCTAGTATCTTATATTTAACAATTAATTATTTTAGGGGGATCACAATATGGGTTTGACACAACAATCTACTAAAATAAAATCTTTAGAAGATATTTTTCATATAGAAAAAAAAGAGAATGAAATTATGATTGCTTTAGCTGGTAATCCAAATACAGGTAAAAGTACTGTTTTTAATTATCTTACAGGATTAAAACAACATACAGGCAATTGGCCTGGTAAAACTGTTTGTACTGCCAGGGGGGATTTTTCTTATAAGGATGTTAACTACTCTCTTATAGATTTACCTGGTACTTACTCCTTATTTCCTCTGTCACAAGAAGAAATAGTAGCTCGCGATTTTATTTGTTTTGGAAATCCTGATGCTGTTATAGTTGTTTGTGATAGTACTTGTATAGAAAGAAATCTAAATCTTGCTTTTCAAGTAATGGAACTTACAGATAATGTGATTTTGTGCTTGAACTTGTTAGATGAAGCAACAAAAAAAGGTATTAAGATTGACAAAGATAAATTGGAAGATAAACTTGGCATTCCTGTAGTTTTAACTGCTGCAAGAAGTGGACTAGGTATGGATGAACTTAGGGAAACGCTAAACTCAGTTGTAAAAGGAGAATATAAATTTAAAAATAAACCAGTATATTATGATGAAGAAATTGAAAGTATAATTAACTCCATTAAGGAAGATTTATATAATATAATTCCATCAATTAATCCTAGATGGTTGGGCCTTAGATTAATTGATGGAGACGAAAGTCTTTTAACATCTTTAAATGATTACACAGAAAATGACATTTTAGATGAGTTAAATAATATTAAAAGTAAGATTCCAGATATATTTGATAAAAGTAAAGTAAGAAGCCATTTAACAAAAACTACCTATGACTATGCAAAAGTTATAAGTGATGAAGTTGTAACAATTACAAACAAAAACGCCATGGATAGAGATGAAAAAATTGACAAAATTGTTTCCTCTAAAGCATTTGGTATTCCTCTTATGTTACTTCTACTATGTGGCATACTTTGGATTACCATTGAAGGCTCCAATGTTCCTTCAAGTATGATTTCTGATGTGCTATTTTCCATAGAACCAAAAATTTATTCTATTTTAAATAGTATTGGTTTTCCCATATGGCTAAATGAAATGCTAACCTATGGAATGTATAGAACTCTGGCTTGGGTTGTATCAGTAATGCTTCCTCCTATGGCTATTTTCTTCCCATTGTTTACATTGCTAGAAGATTTGGGATATCTTCCTAGAGTAGCTTTTAATCTTGATCATTTATTTAAAAAAGCTTGTTGTCATGGAAAGCAATGTTTGACTATGTGTATGGGATTTGGTTGTAATGCTGCTGGAGTTGTTGGTTGCAGAATAATTGACTCTCCAAGGGAGAGATTAATCGCCATAATTACTAATAACTTTGTTCCATGTAATGGACGATTTCCTACTTTAATTGCCATATCAACCATTTTCTTTAGCTCAGTTATTAGTAATAATTTTGTGTCTAGTAGTATTACTGCTATATCTATTACTTTGCTAATAATAGTAGGTGTTCTTACTACTTTACTTGTTTCTTTTATATTGTCTAAAACTTTGTTAAAAGGAGTTCCATCAACTTTTACACTTGAGTTACCACCTTACAGACCGCCTCAAATTGGAAGAGTAATTTACACATCTATTATAGATAGAACTTTATTTGTACTAAGAAGAGCTATAGCAGTGGCAATTCCAGCAGGAATTATTACATGGATTTTTGCCAATATATATATTGGAGATATGAGTATACTATCTCACACTGCTAACATTTTAGATCCTCTTGGAAAACTAATAGGACTTGACGGCTTTATTTTATTGGCATTTATCTTAGGTTTTCCTGCCAACGAAATCGTGGTACCTATATTAATTATGAGCTATATGGCTACTGGTAAAATGATTGAATTTGATGAGCTATCAACACTTGGTGAGTTACTACGAAATAATGGCTGGACTTATTTAACAGCTTTAAACATGATGTTATTTAGCTTGCTTCACTGGCCATGTGCTACTACACTGATCACTATAAAAAAAGAAACAAATAGTGCTAAGTGGACTGTGTTAGGATTTTTAATTCCTACTGCCATAGCTTTTATTGTATGTTTTATTACTACAACTATTTATAATATTATTGTTTAATAAAATTAGCTTTTATTAAATTACTTTGCTAATTCAACAATTAATTTTTATTTTGTTAACTATAAAAGGCATGGAGTTTTATATAATTTACTCCATGCCTTTTTAAGCAAATAAATTTTTTACACCTCTATTGGAAGTATAATTTCAAATTCTGTTTTATAATTTTTTCTAGCATTCACAATTTTTATACTTCCACCATGAGCCTTTACTATCTTTTTACTTATGGCAAGACCTAGTCCTGAACCTTTTTTCGTACGAGATTTTTCCCCTACTACAAAAGGCTTAAAAATATGTTTTCTTATTTCCTTGGGAATTCCATGTCCATTATCTGCAATAATAATTTTCACTTTATCGAAATATTCTTCTATTTCAAATAATATGGATAACTCTTTTTTATTATGCTTCAATGAATTTGAAATAATATTTTCAAAAACACGTTTTAATTGAAATTTGTCTAACTTACAATAAATAGGATCATCTGGAATATTGGCCTGTAGGTCCACTTCATTTATGTCTAGTTCTTCGTATTTTCCTGCAAGATAAACTCTACCATATTCACATAAATCCATTGTTTCTAATACATACTTGTAGTCTGGATGTTCCAATTTACTGTATTCATAAAAAGTATTAATTAATTCATCTAAGTGATCTGCTTTTTTATAAATAGTCATAAGATACTGTTCTTTTTCTTCTTCTGAAACTAGATTATCACAAACAGCTTTTGAATATCCCTTTATGACTGTTATTGGTGTTTTTAAATCGTGGGATATATCAGCAAGCATTTTTTGTTTTTCTTCTTCCAAGCTTTCACGCTTTTTCTCACTATTATACAATTTTCTTGACATATCGTTGAAACTGCTGCAGATATTACAGAATTCCTGTGGTCCATCATATTCTAAATAATTTTCACGCTCACCGTTTTTAAACTGCACAATGGCTTCATTTAAAATATCAATGGGCTTTTTTACTTTGCGATTTAGCCAATTAATAACTATAATAATTAGAATTATATATATGAATATAAATAATGCAAATGCATATATACAAGTAATCAAAATCTTGTCGTATATTTCATTAGTAATAGAAGGAGTATTTATTAAAAGTGTTAACTGCTCATTATCTTTGTCTTTAAATGAATATTTTCTAATATCATATCCTTTTAGATAAGTTCCTTTTAAATATCTGAATTCATTTTTAGTAAAAGATTTTCTAGTATCTCTTGTATTTGTATATATTAAATTTAGTTTATCATCTACAACATAAATTTTATTATGAATATTATCATCTTCATCATAATAAGTTATTGATACTGATATATTTTCTTTATTTTTATCATTTTTATATTCTTGAATATCAATATAAGGATCATCATAATAATCATGTATACAATTTAGCTCTTCCTTTGTAAATTTTTTTTTGAATTTTCCAGGCTCACTTTCATATATAACCTTATTATTTTCATCTAATAATTGAATGTAAGTATCTTTACCAGCTAATCTTTTTATACGTGATTTATTAATTTCATTATTTTCATTTTTACAAATTAAACTTGCATAATCCACCAGTTCATTGATTCTAGGTTCACTCATAATATCTTTTATTTTATGATTTATGCCATACAATATACACACAATAGAAATTATAATAATACCTGTAAAAGCAATATAATATCTAACTAAAATAGTGAAAAATTTACTTTTATTTTTTCCCAATTTTATAACCTATTCCTCTTACAGTTTTAACATACTTAGGATTTTTTGAATCATCTTCAACTTTTTCACGCAGTCGAGAAATATGAACCATTATAGTATTATTATCACTTTCAATATAGTCTCCATTAATAGCTTCACATATTTGCAACTTTGTATATACTTTTCCTGGTGTTTTCATAAGAAGAGCCAAAATTTTATATTCTGTAGGAGTTACAATAACTTCTTCTCCTTTTTTATAAAGAGCTAATTTTTGGGTATCCAAAGTTAAGTCACCTACTATTAATAGTATTTCTTCTTCTTCTTCTTTTGGCACTATTTTTTTATTAAAATCATAAAATCTTCTTAAGTTAGAATTAATTCTTGCCACTATTTCCAATGGGTTAAAAGGTTTTGTCATATAATCATCTGCACCTAAATTTAATCCCCTTATCTTATCACTATCTTCGTTTTTAGCCGATAAAATTATTATTGGAATTGTATATTTTGATCTTATTCTCATGGTTAATTCATAACCATCCATTTTTGGCATCATAATATCCATTACTACTAAATCAACTTTTATATTTTCTATTATCTGCAACGCGTCCAATCCGTTTTGTGCAGAAATCACTCTATGTCCATCATTTTCAAGATAAATCTTTAGTAACTTTATTATATCTATATCATCTTCCACAACAAGTATATTATATGTCAAAATTTTCACCTCTTCTTTTTCTTGTAACTTTAATATAATGATTTCCCCTAATGTTTAAAAGATAAGTGGCTGCAATAAAAATACCACTTAATAATACTAATAAATAAAAACTTATTCCCCTACTTACAAGCATAGCTGAACTTAAAAGCTGAACTGGGAATAATGTCTTATAAATAAGCATAAATCCACTTTCACTAGCTCCTACAGCTCCTGGTAGTGGCAATGCAGATACGCTAATATATAAAACTGCTTGTAACATAACTACTGTTACAAAAGAATATCCACTTAAACCAGATGCCTTATATATCCAAAAGGAAACACTGTGAAGGGATATTATTTGTATTGTTGTAGTTAGTACAATTTTTAAAACTGTTAGTTTATTTTCCTTGAAATATTTAGCACTATCTTTGTATTCTTTCACTTGACATAATGCCATTTTTCTAAATTTATCTACTTTTTTATATTTGATTTTCACTAAAATAAAACAAATAAAATCAATAAACTTTCCTATAAATCTTCTTGAAAAAATTGCTGTTAATATAAATATCATCACTAATGTATTTGAAAAAATTCCCAGCGCAACAAAATATTTTATATTTCCTAAGGTATTGATTAATAATTTATGTTGAGTTATATACCCTATTATAGCCATGGTAACTGTTACAAACTGAAAACTAGCAAGATCTATAAGAAGTGCTAAAGATGAATGTGATACTTGAATTCCATCTTTATGCATATAATAAGCCTGCATTGGTTGACCTCCTGTGGCACAAGGTGTTACAGAACTGAAAAATAGTCCCACAATTGCATATTTTATGGAAGTCAAAAATTTAATTTCATATTCCATAAGCTTTAGACTTCTACCTATATTCATACCTTCACAAAAAATAAAAGCAAAACTACAAATTATACTTATTCCTATATAATTCATATTTAAAGTAGATATAACATCTAAAATCTCTTTTATATTATTATTTTTAAAAATTATATAAAAGGTTAATAACATTAACCCAATAAACAAGCCACCATTTTTTAGTATATTCTTTGGAGAAACCTTTTTACTCATAATAATCCTCCATAGTCAAAAATTTATAGCCTTCTCTTTCCCAAATGAGAATTGCTTTTTCTAAGGCTTTAATTGTCCTAGATGGTGCTTCATTTTTGCCTCGTCCATCATGCAAACATATTATACTACCATCTTTACTTCTTTTTAATAATTTATCACATATAACATTATATGTTGTGTTTTCTTCCCAATCTTGTGCCATTACGTCCCATAGCACTTTAATTAAGTTGTATTTCTTCACTTCATGATTTGTAAACATATTGCAATGTCCCCAAGGTGGTCTATAAAACTTCACATTAACACCTAGTTTTTCCATGACTTTTACACTTTGTTCAAAATCATATGAAGTGTAAGATTTACTTTGATATAGGGCATTTTTATGTTCATAAGAATGAAGACCTATACAATGTCCTTCTTCTTTCATCCTATTTACCATTATAGGATTTTCCTTAGCAAAAGTTGCTACCATAAAGAAAGTTGCCTTTATATTATGTTTTTTTAACAAATCTAAAAGACAAGGCGTATACTTTTCATCTGGTCCATCATCAAAAGTTAAGTATAGGACTTTATCATTTGCCTTGTTTTTCTTTGTTATTTTATATTGAAGTTTATATAAATAAGTTGGCACAATACTGTAACACAACAATATCATAACCAAAATTATTATAATTTTTAATAGCAAGCTCTTATCCCTCCATAATAGTAATTAAGTGGTGATGTACTTTGTAATTTTTCTTTTTCAATTAAGATATTTTCTTCCATACTTTTTAAAAGTAATTCATTATTTAATAAAGATGCTACATCTTCATAAATATCTGTTCCATTTGTCCATATTACCTTACCAATACAACTGTCTTGTATATATAGAGCATTTCCTATTTCCTGATATAAAAATGGTCTAATAACATATAATGGTGTTTCACTAAAAATAGCTTCAAATAATGTTATTCCACCAGATTTTGAAATTATCAAGTCTGCTTTTTTCATATATTGATCAACTTTATCTGTATATCCAATTGACTCTACATTAGGATACTTATCTTTTAAATATTCTAGTAGCTTTTTATTTTTTCCTGCGATAAATGTTATTTTTATATTATCATCTTTTGAAAGTTTTTCTAAAAAGTCCATTGCACAAGGTATTAGACCTAAGCCACCACCCATTATTAATACTTCTTTTTTATCCTTTGATTTTTCTATTATCTTTTCTTCCTTAAAATTTTGTTTAACAGGGATACCACTAATTACTATTTTATCACTATCTACATTTTTGCACAAAAGTGAGTTTTTTGTTATATCACTGCCTACAAAATACAAATCAGTTTGTTCACTAATCCATTCCTCATTTACAGATATATCCGTAACATAAGTATAAAGGGGAATATTATAATTTCTCATTTTTTTATATGCTGAAAAATATTGAGAGCAAGCTGGAAAAGTAGAAATTACTAAATCAACATCATTGTTTTTTAATAATAAATCTAATTTTTTCATAACTGATTTTTTTAGTGGCACACTAGTTCTTTTTTGCCACTATTTTATTAAAGAAATTATAAATTAAAGAAAATTTGTTAACCATAAAATTAAAAATTAAATATATTAATTCACTAAGTTTTGGAAATATGTACTCTATCATATCTATTATAATAACTGTTGCTTCTGGTTCTTCTCTTAATATTTCTTCTTTCACAGCTTCTGCCGCTGAGTAATGACCCATTCCAAATGCGCCTGTAAATATTAATGCTTTCATATTAATTACCTCACAATCTATTAACTAATTTTAAGTATACATTAATTATTTTCCTACTGCCTTTACATTTTCGTAAGGTTGGGTAAGATAAAGGGCATTTTAGCTTACATTTTTGTCACATTCGTTTTTCTTATATATTTAATAATAATATTACTCACTATAAAGCAAATGGTTTATTTATTAGATAATTGAAAGACTGTGTATGAACTTTGTAGATTAAATATCATTGAACAAATAATTTTTTTCACAATATAAATATAGTTATTTACAAATTTCTTATGTAGAATTTTACATTTATTTGTATTATTTTAAGAGTTAACATGTTTTTTTTTTACAATTGCAAAATTAATGTAGTTTTTTTTTTAGTGAAAGTAAGGAATAAGTATAGTACAATTTTCTTAATAAAAGATTTCATGGGGGAGGTTTTATTATGAATGCTACTATTATTGTTATTTTTTCATTACTATCCTTAAGTCTTGTTTATTTCTTGTTAAACGTTTGTATCCAGTTTAATCGTATAAATAAGTTGAATCTATTGCTTGGTATGGATGTTACAAAACTTTATAATATTGATGATAGTCACGAAGATGATTATTATTTTAATTACTTAATAAAAAAATCTGCCATGCAGCTATATATTCTAACAAATAAAAAGGCTTAATCTTTACTATGTAATATGCGTATATTATTGTGTTAAATAATTTTTTACATAAAAATAGGTGATTACAAATTTATAATCACCCATTTAACATTAATTAAATTTAATAGAAATTTTTTAGTTGCTTAAGTCTACTAGGATGTCTCAACTTCCTAATAGCCTTAGCTTCAATTTGTCTAATTCTCTCTCTTGTTACCCCAAATACTTTTCCTATTTCTTCAAGAGTTTTTGGATCATCGTCATCTAATCCAAATCTCATTCTCAATACTTTTTGTTCTTGTTCATTAAGTCCTGTAAGAAGTTCATCTATCTTCTCTCTAAGATTTTTTTGCTCCACTTCATGAATTACAACATCATCCAAGTTTGCATCTGATGGTATAAATTCTACTAAAGAACTATCTTCATCCTCTTTTATAGGAGTATCCAAAGATACTACATTTTTATCTCTTTTTAATATCTCAAGAATTTTATCAGGCTCCATATCGCATACTTCTGCTAATTCATCTAATGAAGGCTCTCTTTGTAATTCATTAGACAATTCTTGTTTTTTTCTTTTAATGTAGTTTATTCTTTGATGAAGATGTACTGGAATTCTTATAGTGTTTTCGCAATCATCAATATATCTTGTGATGCTTTGTTTTATCCACCAAGTAGCATAGGTACTAAACTTAAAGCCTTTTTTGTAATCATATTTTTCAACTGCTTTTATTAAGCCTATATTTCCAGCTTGAATTAAGTCTAGCATATCTACATTTTCTTTTCTGTATTTTTTTGCAATACTGACAACTAGTCTATAATTGGCATTAATAAATTTTTCTTTTGCCTCAGGAATAGAATCATTTATTTCTTTTGCCAATTCTATTTCTTCATTCGGTGTTAGCATTTTGTATTCTTCAATTTCTTTTAAATACATTTTCATAGCATTTGATGCAGATGATGAATCTCCAAAAACATAATTTTCGTAAGTATGCTCTTTGTTAGCCCCCATATAATCTAACCCCTTCTTTATACATATTGTTCATTAAAAAAAATCCGTAAAAACATATTTGTCTATATCAACTATAGTATGTTTCACTTCATGAAAAAATGCATGTTCTTTGTATATTTTCTAATTCATTAAATATTCTACAAAATAACCTAAAAACCTTTATTTAAGTTATTTTATTTTACAAATTATTAAAATATATCCCATTTTACAATTAATAAAAAATATTTACAAATCTATTTTTTATTATAAATAATTATATTATTATATTTATTTTGAAGGACCACCGTCATGATTATCCTTGCAACCACAGTTATCTCCACATCCACAATTATGTCCTTCTTCATGGTGGTCATGACCGCATCCACATCCATCATGGTGATGATGTTCTAGTTCTAAGCTCTCTTCTCCTTGGAAAAATTCTCTTTCCATTTGTTCATATGTAGGTAGAGATGCTTCTGTATCATATTCTTCCCCTGTCCAATCTGCATACATCATTTGATCTCCATTTGTAAGTATCATTCTTCCAGACATTGTTATATTATCAACATACTCTAAGAACTCGATTTCCTTTTGTAATGTATCTCCTTCTAATTCCACATCGTCGTCTGTACATCTTACGATTAATACTGGTGCAAAATATCCTTCTTTATCTTTTACATTTACAACTATATCTAATATTCCTTCAGCACCTTCCTCAAATTCACTTAATAATACATTTGTATCTATCATATCTTGAGGTACTAATAGATCCTCTATTAGGTATTTTAAAACTCTTTCTTTAACTAATTCTTGTGACATTACTCTTCTCCTTTCAATGCTTAAATTAACATTGGTGAAACATTATTATAATTTATTTCCTTTATATAGTATAATACATTTCATCATTTTTCAATCATCTTCCTACTTTATGTTGAAAATTGGTATCTCTTCAATCACTTCCTCATTCACTTCCTTTAATAATATATTATGTTTTTACTTAATTTATAATTATTTTTTACACTAAAAATATTATCATCATTTAATATATTATTCTTTAGCATATTGAAATCCTTTTTTACCGTGATAAAGTATTTTTCAACATTTTTCTTCCCTTGATATATCCATATAAATCTTACGATTTTCTTAAAATAACCACAAATATTTTTTTTTATTATATAATAAATAAGAATGTAATAATAATTTAGTAAAGATTTATGTATAAATTGTAATGACAGTTACAATGTTGTAATCGCATTATGACAGCAAATATTATACTATATTCACAGAGTATTTTTACTCTATATTAAATCTTTACATAAATCTACTTGGAATACTCATATAATTATTTTAAGTAGTAATATTAGGAGGAAATATTATGAAATTTAAAAAGAAAGTTAGCTCTCTTTTAGTAGCGATGACAATAATAGCAAGCAGCGTCGTGCCTTCTTTTGCTGATGGTACTAAAGTAGTGACTATAGGTGTTAACAATACAACTGAGCAAAGACAAAAGATATTTAGTTATTTTGGTGTAAAAGAAAATGAAGTTCAAGTATTAGAGGTAAATAATCAAGAAGAAAGAGAATACCTAGGAGGAGTTGCCACAGAAGCTCAACTAGGAACTAAAACATACTCTTGTTCTTATGTAGAACCAACTAATAGTGGTGGAATAAATGTAAAAACTGCAAATATAACTTGGGTTACTTCATCAATGGTGGCATCTACCTTATCAACTGCTGGTATGGAAAATGCCAACGCTGTAATAGCTGCTGTGTTCCCAGTAAGTGGTACTGGTGCTTTAACAGGTGTTATGAAGGCTTTTGAAGATGCATCTGGTAAAAAATTAGATGAAGATAAAAAAGAATTAGCTTCTGAAGAATTAATAACTACAGGAGATCTTGGTGATGAAATAGGTCAAGATAAAGCAACTGGTGTTGTTAATGATATTAAAGCAGAAGTTATTAAAAACGGTACAAGTGATGTTACTCAAATAGCAGATATAATCAATAATGTAACTAATAATTACAATGTTACATTAACAGATGCTCAAATTAAACAAATAACTGATTTAATGGAAAAAATAGCTGCTCAAAAATATGACTATAATTCAATGAAACAAACATTAAACAATGTTTCTGATGTTGTTCAAGACAACTTAAAAGAAGCTGGTCAAAGTGTAGAAAATTCTGGAATAATGGACTCTGTAGGAGATTGGTTCTCTAACTTATTTGCCGGAAGCAAAGATTTAGGTATCCTTGCTGAAACTAAAGATGATATATTAGGAAGCAATGCAGTTATAAATGCTACTGATAAAGCTGCTGAAAACTTACCTTCTAGTGAAGAAGTTGAAGGTTTCTTCCAAAAGATAATTAACTGGGTTACAAACTTATTTAATAATGATTCTGATAATAGCAATAACAGTGACAATGTAAATAATGATGCAAACAGTGAAGAATCTCCTGACAACAATGTAGAAAATAATACAGATAGTACTGATAATACTCAAAATAGTAACAACAGTACTGATGATAATTCTTTAAATGTTCAAACTGAAACTGAAGAACATTTTGATTCACAAGATACAAATCAATAAATTTTCATAAGAAAGAGGCTGTCGCATAAACGATTGAAAAATCGTTGGGCGATAGCTCCTTTTTACTTATTTAAAACTCAAAACTACTGAAAATAATTTTATTTCACTTATATTTACTAAAAATAAGCATGACAAATAAAGGTATTTGAAATACCGTTTTTTTAGCTATCTATATTAAAATTAAGCGATTTTCTTTAAAGGATGAAGGGATGTTTTACATTTTCCATTTTGTATTTTATTATGCAATTTATTTATGTTATAAGCCATTCCTAATAAAATACATTCCGCTAAAATATTTTTTTCACCTTTACATAAAAACCTTCTAAATTCCATGTTTTGTTTTATTTGAGCGAATGCTCCTTCGGCTTGAATACTTCTATTCATTCTTAGTTGAATACCTTCGGTACTCACTATTCTTTGTAAATTTCCTTTACGTTTTTCATTAAATACTTTTGAAATATTAAGTTTTTTAGTTCTATCTTCTAAAGGAGTTTTACAGTTATTTCCTTTAATGCATTTAGTTTTAAATTGACATCCTTTACAATCTTCGCACATATAACAAGTTATTTCACACTTGTATCCAGTTGTACTTTTTCTGGTTTTTGTGCTAGTAACAGTTAATTTCTTATTGTTTTTACATAGATAATAGTCATCTTTATCGTTGTAAGACATATTATCCATTCTACCAATATCATTTTTATATTTTCTTGTTTTACTAATTTCATAATTAGCTGGTTTTATAAATGATTGTTGTCCATTTTTTTCTAGATGTACATAGTTTTCTTCACTTTCATATCCTGAATCAGTTATTACTTTAGGATATTTAAAACTTAAATATGACTCTGCATTTTGTAAAAATGGTATTAGAGTAGTTGTGTCAGCTGGTTGAGGTCCTGCACTTATCCAGACTATATATTCAGAATCAACTCCAAACTGAACGTTGTAAGCAGGTTTTAATTGACCATTTTTCATATGATCTTCCTTCATTCTCATGAAAGTGGCATCTTTATCTGTTTTAGAGTAGCTATTACGTTCACCCATTATATGTAAATCTTTAGTGTATTTTTTTAATCTATCAATATAGCTATCTAATTCTTCAATAGATTTTTGAATAGGCGATTTTCTTTTACCTTTACCATAAACAAATACAACATCTTCTTCATTTGCTATTTTCTTAAGTTTTTTTAGTAATTTTTTTAGATGATGCATTTTGATTTTGTTTTTATAAATTAATTTGATACCAAAATCTTGTTCACATTTTAAAACGAAATTAGGTATTTTATCCATCATTTTTTGCATATTTTTTGTTACAGCTTTTTTCCAAACAAAAGTATATCTATTAGATGACGCTTCTATTTTAGTACCATCTATAAATATTGTTTCTTTTGAAATTTCATTTTTATCTGCAAGCATATTTGCTAATTGGGCAAGTAATTCTTCAGATACTGGTGCGAAATGTATACTACGAAATCTGGCAATTGTTGAATGATCTGGAGCGGAGGCTCCGCCTAAAAGATACATAAAATTAACATCTCTTTTGCATGCATTTTCTATTTTTCTTGAAGAATATAAGCTATTCATATATCCGTAAACAATGATTTTTAACATTTCTCTTGGGGTTATTGTATTTTCTCTAATTCGAGAATAAGTCTGATATAACTTTTCTAAATTCATCTCCTCTATAGTTTGACTTAATAACCTCACTGAATCATCTTTTGGAATTAAATAATCAATCTCTAGTGGTAATTTTAATTGATAATTATCACCATACTTAGTATAATCAATTTGTATAATATTTTGTTTGGTCATAAAATAATTATACAAAAATCCCAAGATCTTTTGAACTTGGGATTTATTTTTTTATGCAAAAAGGGCATCGCCCTATTTTTTTAGTGCGACAGCCCCTTTTATATTATTTACTCATTTCTATACTTTTCTTAACGCAAGAATCTATAGCTTTTAATACAGCACCTCTAAACTTTTCTTCTTCAAGTACTTTTACAGCCTCTATTGTTGTTCCTCCTGGTGAACATACCATATCCTTCAATTCTCCAGGATGTTTCCCTGTATCTAAAACCATTTTCGCAGCTCCTAAAACTCCTTGTGCAGCAAATGTATAAGCCTTGTCTCTTGGCATGCCAGCACGAACTGCACCATCAGCTATTGCTTCTATAAACATAAAAGCATATGCAGTTGATGAGCCACTAGCTCCTATTACTGCATGAATTAAATCTTCTTTTACTACTTCACTCTTTCCCAAAGAATCAAATATAGATTTTACAAAACTTAATTCTTCTTCACTTATATTTTTATTTGGAGATAAAGAAGTCATACCTTCTCCAACAAGGGAAGGAGTATTTGGCATTGTTCTTACTATTTTTTTATCATCTCCAATGATTTTTTCCATTGCTTCAATAGTTTTACCTGCTGCTATTGTTATTATTATTTTATTATCTATTAAATCTTTTATTTCTTCTAATATTTCATCGTATATGTCTGGCTTTACGCCTATTACTATAAGATCTGAAAATTCTACTACTTCTTTAGAATTTTTAGTTACGCTAACATTGTAATTGCTTTTTATTTTATCAAGGGTTCTATCACTTTTAGCAGAAGCCATAATATGATCATTATCTATCATTTTAGAATTTAATATTCCTCCTAATATTGCCCCTCCCATATTTCCTGCACCTATAAAGCCTATTTTTTTCATAATCTGTCCTCCTTTTTCATAATACTATTAAATTATATCATTGCTTTTTTATGACAGAAACATTTTTATTGTTTTTAATGTAAAATCTCCATAGTTTGTCTTTATCTTCTTGTGCATAATCTATATTAATTCTTTTATCTTCCACAATTTCAAAATCATTATCAATATTATCTTCTATATAAAGTTCACATCCAAATATATCTTTACCACTTAGATTTCTATCTATATTTAAACCTTTACAAAGTTTTCCTGGACCATTTGTTAAATTCTTTTTTTCATAATTGCTTAATTCATCATAAGGTTTTAAAAATCTATTATAAGATATTTCTTCTACATTGCTTATAGGCTCAACTGCTCTAATTAAAACACACTCTGGTATGCCTTCTTTGTTGGCTGAGAGATTTAAACAATTATACATTCCATAAATTAAATATACATAAATATGTCCTCCACTTAAGTATAGAGGATCCGTTCTAGTGCTTTTCTTATTTTTATAAGCATGAGCAGCTTTATCAATAACTCCCATATAAGCTTCTGTTTCCACTATTTTAGTTACAATTTTTTTATTGTCATATTCCCTAATTAAGAATTTATTTAAGAGATTTCTAGCTAAAGTTATTCCATCCACGTTGTAAAATTTTTTATTCAAATTACATCCTCCTTGATTATGTTTTCTCTTTATTAATTTTAGTATAACTCTATTTTTTTCAATTATTGATGAAGTAATTATATTAAACTATAATTTATTTATAAACATGTACATGGAGGGATTAAATTGAAAACTTTAGCTATAATTGATATTGGGTCTAATTCAATCAAATTAATAATTGTAGAAATAAAAAATAATTCATATAGTGAGATTTTTCATAAGAAATTTCAAACTAGATTATCCGATTTCGTAGGAAGAGAAAATAAGGAATTATCATCTGAGGGAATGAAAAACTTCTTTGGAATAATATTCACCTTTAAAAAATTTTGCGATGACTTTAATTGTGATGAAATAATTACTGTTGCCACAGAATCCCTTAGACAAATAAAAAACTCCACAGAAATTATAAATAACATTTCTAATTCTTTAGACGTACATATAAGAATATTATCACCTAGTGAAGAATGTTATTTTGGTTATGTTTCCTCTATTCCAAAGGATTTAAAGAATTATGTTCACATAGATATAGGAGGAGGAAGTGTAGAAATCGGTTTAGTAAAGAATAAAATACTTGTAAAAAGTGTTAGTATACCCATGGGTGCTTTAATAATTACAAATAAGTTTCATATTAAAGATGGCATTTCCAATGAGGAAATATGCCAAATTAGAGAATACATATATGATAAATTAAAGAATGTTTTATGGATTGATGAGTGTAAAAATCTTCCTACAGTTATAATTGGTGGATCAATAAAAACTATTGGTAGAATTCATCAAAAGGAATATGATATTATATCAAATATTCATGGCTATGAATTGTCTTATAATGATATAGACGTTCTTTTGGAAAAGATTAGTACTATGTCTTTAGACGAAATAGTTAGTACCACAGGTATCTCAAAAAGTAGAGGTGATATTCTTTTAGGGGCTTTAGTTCTTATAAATAGCCTTATACTATATTTACAATCGCCAAAAATAATTATTAGTAAGTATACCATTAGGGAAGGTATTATTAATAACTATATAAAAAATAATTAGTTATTTAAACTAAAAAAGAAGGATATTAATCCTTCCTTTTTATTGAAATTTATAGATTAAAATGTTGGAATTATACTTCCTTCATATTTTTCTTCTATAAATGATCTAATTTCATCACTATTTAAAACTTCACCTAGTACTTTTATTTTTTCACTTTCCTTATCTTCTTGTCTACATGCTAATACATTAACATATGGTGAATCACTAGATTCTATCGCTATAGCGTCTTTTTTTGGATTCAACTTTACATTTAAAGCAAAGTTTGAGTTTATTACTGCATAGTCTACATCTTGCAAAGTTGATGGTACTTGGGCCGCCTCTACTTCTACTATTTCTATATTCTTTGGATTTTTAGTTATGTCTTTTGCTGTTAGTAATTCTTTTTGCGCAACTTCTATAATTTTGTTATCTGCTAATAACTTTAAAGCTCTCGTTTCATTTGTTGCATCATTTGGTACAGATATTTTTGCTCCATCTTTTAATTCATCTAAACTTTTGTATTTTTCAGAGTAAACTCCAATTGGAGCAATAAGTACTTTAGCTGTATAAGTTAAGTTTAAATTTTTCTCTTCATTCATTTGTTCTAAGTAAGGTATATGTTGGAAGAAATTTGCATCTAACTCTCCTTCTGCTAATGATGTATTTGGCAGTACATAGTCATCAAATTCTACTATTTCTAATTTATATCCTTTTTTCTCTAATAAAGGTTTTGCTGCTTCTAGTATTTCTGCATGTGGTGTTACTGATGCTCCTACTTTTATATTTTTATCTGCCTCTCCACTTGCTTTAGAGCATCCTATTAATAATGATCCACTTATAATTCCTACTAATGTTAAGCTAAGTAATTTCTTAAATTTCATTTTTTATTCTCCTTCTTATTATATTGTAAAAATATCCTTTATCTTTTTAAGATAGAAGAATATTTAAATATTCTTCTATCTTAAATCAATTAAAATGTTGGAACTATACTTCCTTTATATTTTTCTTCTATAAATGACTTAACTTCATCACTTGTTAATGCTTCAGTTAATGCTTTTACTTTTTCACTATCTTTATTATCTTCTCTACAAGCTAGTATGTTAGCATATGGTGAGTCGCTAGATTCTATTGCTAAAGCATCTTTAGTTGGATTTAAGTTAACATTTAAGGCAAAGTTAGTGTTTATTACAGCAAAGTCCACATCTTGTAGCGTTGATGGTACTTGAGCTGCCTCAACTTCTACTATTTCCACATTCTTAGGATTTTTAGTTATATCTTTAGCTGTTATTAATTCTTTATCAGCAACTTCAATAATGCCATTGTCAGCTAATAATTGTAATGCTCTTGCTTCATTTGTTGCATCATTTGGTACAGATATTTTTGCTCCATCTTTTAACTCATCTAATTTATCATATTTATTAGAGTAAATTCCCATTGGCTCTATATGAACTTTAGCTGTATAAGTTAATTTCAGATCTTTTTCTTTGTTCATTTGTTCTAAGTATGGAACATGTTGGAAGTAGTTTGCATCTAGTTCTCCCTCTGCTAAAGATGTGTTTGGAAGTACATAATCATCAAATTCTACTACCTCTAATTCATAGCCCTTTTCTTTCAATAATGGTTTTACAACCTCTAAAATTTCTGCATGTGGTGTTGGAGATGCTCCTACCTTTATAGTTTTATCTTCCTCTCCACCAGACTTTGAGCATCCTACAAATAATGATGCACCTATAACTCCTACTAATGTTAATCCTAATAATTTTTTTAATTTCATTTTGAAATCCCCCTTGTTTGTATTATTTTTATTTAAAAGATAATCTACCTTTTATTTTAGTTTTTTATATGCATAGTCTCCTGCACTTTGTATTAGCTGTACCATTATAATAAGTGTAATTACAACATATATCATAACTGAAGTATCAAATCTTTGATGTCCATATACTATGGCAACTTTTCCAAGACCTCCAGCTCCTACAGTTCCTGCCATGGCTGTACATCCTAATATGGAAATTATGGATAAGGTAATTCCAGATACTATTGATGGCATTCCTTCTTTTATTATTACTTTGAATATTATTTGTAAGTTTGTTGCTCCAAAAGATTTTGCAGCTTCTATTAATCCTTCATCTACCTCGTTTAATGCATTTTCAATTACTCTTGCAATAAATGGTGCAGCGCCTATGGTAATAGGGACTGTGGCTGCTGTTTCCCCAATAGACGTTCCAACAATAAATCTTGTAAAAGGAATTAATGCAATTAGTAAAATAATAAATGGAAAACTTCTAACCATATTTACTATAAGTCCTAGTATATTGTATACGACTTTATTTGGCTTAAGTCCCTTTGGCTTAGTCACCACTAAAATGATTGCCATTATAAATCCTAAAATTGTGGCTGCTATAGTAGGTACAATTATCATATATAATGTTTGAAGTAGGGCATCCCCAAGTATTTCAGTTAAATAAGTATATAAGCTCGTTTTATTCATTTATGATTTCCTCCCATCTAACGTTTTTCCAATTTAGATAATTTTTTATATTTTCTCTATGATCATTAGACACATTTATTATTAATGATCCAAGTATATCTTCTCTGTATTTTTCTAACTTTCCACATATAATGGAGAAGTTTATATCCAAATCCCTTGCCATGGAAGTTATTATTGAATCATTAGAAATTTCTTTTGGGAAGATTATTCTTATATTAGTCCCTTTTGGTAGTACAATATCATCTTCTCCCACTAATTTTTGCAAATTTTTAGAATTTTGTAAAAACAATTCTTCCGTATCTCCAATTTCTAACACTTCTCCATTTTCCATAATAGCCACTCTAGAGCAAATTTGTTTTATTACTTCCATTTGGTGAGTAACCATAATTATTGTTATATCAAGCTTTTTGTTTATATCTTGTAACAAACTTAATATGGATTTTGTTGTGTTTGGATCTAGGGCTGAAGTCGCTTCGTCACATAGAAGGACTTTTGGATTTAGTGCTAAAGCTCTTGCTATGGCAACTCTTTGCTTTTGACCTCCACTTAAGTTTCTAGGTTTCATATTTTTCTTGTCATGAATTCCTACCAATGTTAAAAGTTCATCTACTCTTTTATTTATTTCATCTTTTGAATATTTAAAACATTCTAATGGTAGTGCCACATTTTCAAATACGGTTTTTCTCTCTAATAGTGAAAAGTGTTGAAATATCATGCCCAAATCTTTTCTTAAAACTCTAAGTTCTTTTTCATCTAAATTTTTTACTTCTCTGTCTTCTACAGTTATACTTCCATCTTCGTAGTTTTCTAGTCTATTTATGCATCTTAGTAATGTGGATTTTCCAGCTCCACTATGGCCTATTATTCCAAATATCTCACCTTTTTTTATATGCATATTAATATTATTTAAAACTTTTGCTTCTCCATAATATTTATTTACTTCACATATTTGTATCATATTTATTCTCCCCCCTTAAAAGCCTCTTAATTTTGTCTAAAAATGGTATTAAAAAAAGCCTAAGTATAAACTTAGGCTAAATAGCTAATCTATACTCATCTTTCAACTAATAATAGTTGCAGGATTTAGCACCATGTACAAAATGTACTGGTTGCCGGGTTTCATAGGGCCAGTCCCTCCACCACTCTTGATAAGAGTCTTTTCAATTTTTATTATGTTATAAATATTACTCATTTTCTTTTTACATGTCAATCTTTTTTTTAATTTTTATAAATAATTTTTTTATTATTTAGTTTCTTTTTATTATTTAGTTTCTCTAGTAATACCTAATTTTGTATCCATGTCTTTTAATATTTTAACAAAGTCATTAGTAACATTTTCTCCAGCTCTTACTGTATCATCTACTAATTTAATAAACTCGTCTTGTGGTTTATTGTAGTCTTCTTTAGTTATTTTATCTAATTTTGCTATTCTAGCATCTATATCTTTTATTGATTTTTCACCTTCTGCAATTAAACTTTCATTCATTTTCTTTAATTCAGCATCCTCAGTCTTTGCATCTTTTTTTAATCCATCTACAAATGCTTGAATTTTTTCTTTGCTATCTTTGTAAGCAGCTTTTACATCATTTAAATATTTTTCGTTACCAGGATATTCTTTTTCTTTATAAGTTTTTGTTACTGTATTAACATCTGTATACATGTTATAGTCAGATACTGTTTGCATATTTTTGTCATATAGCCCTGTATAAGTATTATAATATGCTTTGTCTGGTGCCTCATCCTCAGTTTTAGTCTCAGTTCCAACATTGGTTCTGTTATTACAAGCCACTACAGAGCAAAGTACAAGTAAAGATAAAGCTACTGTTACAATTTTTTTCATTATTTTTACCCCTCCATTTTAAATTATGTCTTTAAATATTATTATTTCAATTTTAATTTTTTTTATTTGCATAAAAAAAATTAAAAACAAGAAGCAAAATATTAAGCTTCTTGTTTTTTTATATTATTTATTCACCTGTAAAATCAAATTTTCCACCTTTACTTCTTTTTCTTGCATTTTATTGTCAATTAAAAATTTTTGAGTATCCTTAAGAGCTTGGATTTCAGCATCGTCTATTTTTGGATTAAAATCATACCATTTGTAAAGTTCTTCTGTTTCTTCTTCACTTAGTCCCACTTCTTTAGCTACTTTACTTATCATTTCATCATGATTATCTTCCATGTATTTTAATGTATCTTCATGAACTTTCATAAATCTTTCTACTAACTGAGGATATTTCTCTGCAAATTCTCCATTTACAGCAATAACTATAATTCCATCAACCAAACCTTCTCCATCTACAATTTTTTTATTACCTGCATTTAATGATTGAAGAGCTGCTGGTCCTGCAACTAATGCACAGTCCACACTTTTTCCTTCTAAAGCTGCAGAGGCATCTGGTATGGTCATATCTATAAATTCCACATCATCAATTGTCATGTTTTCTTCTTTTAAGGCAGCTATTAATATTTGATGTAAAATTGTTCCCTTTGGTCCTGCAATTTTTTTACCTTTTAAATCCTTTACACTTTTTATAGAATCATTATTAGTTACAATCATAAAGCCTTTTGGTGATCTTGAATAAGTTCCTATAATTTTTAAATTAACATCATTGGATGCTGCAATTAGTGCTGATGTTCCACCCAGCGCATGGCAAAAATCAATTTCTCCTGCTGCAAGAGCTTGAGTTTGTTCTGGTCCTGTAGTAAGTTCTGACCAATTTACTTTTATATTGTCTTTTTCATATTCTTTTGCAAATAGCTCATCATTTTTTTCTAATATACTTGGTACATTAAGCGGTGATTTTACATAAGTAACGTTAATCTCCTTTGGTAGTTCTGCTTCTTCATTCTTTGATGAACAACCAGTAATTAAAGTTAGTGATAAAACAGATGCTGTTAATAAAGCTAGTAATTTCTTGGATTTTTTAAACATATTCTTCTTCCCCCAACTCTTTTAAAATATCTTTTTTTAAATTCACATAATAGTCACTACTAAGATCCCTATTATAGTCATAAGAAACAAAAAACTCTTTAATAGATTTATTTTTATTAAATACCATAATTCTATTAGCTATGGTTAAAGCTTCTTCAATATTATGAGTTACAAATATTACGCCCTTCTTAGTTGATTTATAGATTTCTATAACTTCTTTTTGCATTTTTCTACGTGTAAAATAATCCAAGGCTGCAAAAGGTTCATCCATAAGCAATATATCTGGATCGTAGGATAAGGCTCTTGCTATGCTTACCCTATTTGCCATACCTCCAGAAAGCTCGCTAGGATAAGCATTTTTAAACTTTTTCAACTTCATAATGTTCAAATACTTGTCCACATTTATATTATCTTTCTTATTACTGTGAAAAGTAATATTTTCCCTTACAGTAAGCCATGGCATTAATCTACTTTCTTGGAAAACTACCCCTACCTTAGGTATAACTTCTTTATTTTCATTAAAGTACGTAATTTGACCACTATCTATAGTCTCCAAATTTGATAATATTTTAAGCAAGGTTGTTTTTCCACAACCACTTTCTCCTAATATTACTGTTATCTCATCTTTACATATATTTAAAGATATATCTTTAAATATTACATGATAAGTATTATCCAACAAATATTTTTTGCTTATATTTTTTAAAACAAATCCACCTTTATACATAGTCTTTAACCTGCTTTCCTTTTGCAACTTTCTTTATTAGTTTTGTAAATAAGTAATCACTAATAATTCCTAAAAAACCTATAACAAATATACCTACAATAACTACATCTGTTCTAGACATGGATTTCCCATCAGATATTAAATATCCTAGACCTGAAGATGCAGCTATAAGTTCTGCTCCTATAATTGCTCTAAAGCTATATCCTAGACCTAAGGATAAGCCTATAAAAATATGTAGTATGGAATTTGGTATTATTATTTTCAAAAATATTTCTATTTTAGTAAAATTAAATACTTGACCAACTTCTATTAATTTCACATCACAACTTCTTATTCCATTTAGTGTATTTAAGAAAATTGGGAAAAATGATGCTAGTATAATAATTATGATTTTTGACTTTTCTCCAATTCCAAACCATAAAATAAGCATGGGAATTAAAGCAAGTGGAGGTGTATTTCTAATAAACTCTAACAAGGGCTTAAAGTACTCATATAGTTTTTTATTTATTCCAAATAAAATACCTAGTGGTATTGCAATCATAGAACTGATAATAAAACCAATAAAAATTCTTCTTAAACTAACAAATACATTTTCATATATGGATCCATTTTTTATCATATCAATAAATGTATTAAAAACTTTCATTGGCGGCGGAAGAATATATTCATTATAAACTTCCATATTACAAATAACTTGCCATATAATCAAAATTAAAATAAAAACATAATATCCTTTTACTTTTCTATGAAATTTGCTTATCATAATTTAATCCTCATAATTTACCGTAAAAATTATTTTTTTGTTGTTTATTTATATTATACATACAACATATGGTAATTATCTATTATTATTTCAGTATCCTTAATTATTATTTTATAAATGAATTTTTTAAATAATTATGGATTTTTGTTTATTTTAATACTATACTTTCTGTATATATATTTTTAATAATTATATTTAGAGATTTTCTTTAGATATAATTTTATTTAATCAAATTTACTACCTACCAGAAAAGTATTAACTGATCTGTAAGGAAATTAGTTTATATCAATACATAATTTTATTTACAAAATGCTAACTTTTCTTTCATTAGTTTAATTACTTTTGGGAAAAGTTTTTTTATTGAAAAAATTGTATTTTTTAAATTGTAAATTTAACTTATTATATTAAAATTATCTTTAATTCTATTTAAAATAATAGTTAATTATGTGTTTTTGTTGTGTTATTTTTAAAATCAAAAAATTTAGCATTATTTGTTGAATTCATATGAAAATATTAGGAGGAATATATGAATGTAATAAAGTTAATTGACAAATTATATGAAGAAAACTCATTAAATAAAAATGAACTTCTCTACATACTTGATAATATTAATAGTAATGAAGTTGATTATTTATGTGAAAAGGCTGTAATTACCAGAAAAAAATATTATGATAACAAGGTATATATGAGAGGTCTAATTGAATTTACAAACTACTGTAAAAATGATTGCTATTACTGTGGCATAAGATGTTCAAACAAAAATATCTCTAGATATCGACTAAGTTTAGAACAAATTATGGAATGTGCAGATTTAGGATATAAATTAGGATACAGAACTTTTGTATTACAAGGTGGAGAAGATAATTATTTTACTGATGATAAAATTGTTGAGATTATAAAATCAATAAAAAGTAAATATAAAGACTGTGCCATAACCTTATCCATAGGGGAAAAATCATATGATTCTTATAAAAAGTTCTTTGATGCTGGCGGGGATAGATATTTGCTAAGACACGAGACTGCAACAAATGATCATTATGAAAAACTGCATCCTAAGAATTTGAAATTATCAAATAGAATTAATTGCCTTAAAAATTTAAAGGAAATAGGGTATCAAGTTGGGGCAGGATTAATGGTTGATTCTCCATACCAAACTAATGAAAATATAGCTGAAGATTTAATTTTTTTAAAGGATTTAAATCCAGAAATGGTTGGTATTGGTCCTTTCATTCCTCATCATGATACTATTTTTAAAGATGAACCTACTGGCTCTCTTGAAAAATCTATTATTGTTTTAGCTCTTACACGACTTTTACTTCCATCTGTACTTCTGCCTGCAACTACTGCACTTGGTACTATTAATCCAAATGGGCGTGAAGCAGGTTTAAATGCTGGATGTAATGTAGTTATGCCAAATCTTTCACCTACAAATGTTCGTGCAAAATATGCTTTGTATGATAATAAAATTTGCATGGGTGATGAAGCTGCTGAATGTAGAAATTGTATAGAAAGAAGAATAAATATGGCTGGATATGTATTAGATACATCTAGAGGAGATAATATAAATTGTATTAGTCCCATATAAGTTTTAAATAACTTAAACTTTTCATTTTAATAAATAAGAAAAACAGTTGTTATGTAAATAACAACTGTTTTTCTTTAGTTACATTTACTGTAACCACATTGAAGACATACTGAACAACCACCCGTTGGAATAATGGCTTCATTTCCACACTCTGGACAAACAAATTTTTCATGTCCATCTTCAATATGGTGTTCTTCAGACTTTTCTATTTTTTCTTCCTTGTTCTTTTTATCTTTGTCATTCTTTTTTTCTTCTTTGTTCTTTTTATCTTTGTCAGATTTTTTATCATTTAATAATACACCACTTCTCTCACAGCCATCTCTGTATATTGTTATACCTTTAAGTTTATTTTCCCAAGCAGACATATAAATATTATAGACGTCTTCTACCGTAGCTTCATAAGGTAAATTTATAGTTGATGATATGGATGCATCAATATGTTTTTGCCAAACTCCTTGCATGGCTATTCTTTCTTCTGGTTTAAGACTCATAGCTGTTACAAATATTTCTGGTAATTCATTTTCATCAGTAATATCTTTTAAATTCATGTATTCTTTTACTATTGGAGTATATACTTTGTAGTAAACATCTTGTGAATGAAGTGTTTCGGTTTTTCTTGTGTATGAAATATTAAACATAGGCTCTATTCCTCCACTTATGCCAAGCATGGTAGATATGGAACCCGTTGGCGGTATGGTTAATATTTGCGAATTTCTAAGTCCATATTTCTTTACTAATTCTTTAACATCTTCATTTATGTTGTTTATAAAGAAAGGTGATTTAAACACTGCTTCTTCATTGTATTTTTCAAAAGGCCCTTTTTCTTTTGATAATAGCGCTGATTTTTTCACTGCGCTATTTAACATATTTTTTGAAATTTCATTACACAAATTAATTGATTCTTGTGATCCATATCTAATTTTTAATTTTATAAGCATATCAGCTATGCCCATAACACCAAGGCCTATTTGTCTATATTCAGAAACACTTTTTTGTTGTTGTTTTAGTGGATGAAGAGAAAGTCCTTCTTCTAAAACCTCGTTTAATCCTAGTATACAATCTTCTACACAGGCTTTGAATTTTTCCATATCAAATATGGCATTATCTGTGAATGGCTCCACAACAAATTCCGATAAGTTTATGGAACCAAGTAGACAACTTCCACCTGCTGGAAGAGGCTCTTCTGCACAAGGATTTACGCCATCATGTTTAAATTCTTTATCTTCACTTAATAAGTGGTATTTACTTATGTTGTCCCAAAATAACATTCCTGGTTCTGCATAGTCCCAATTATTTTTCACTAATTTCATAAATAAATCATAAGCATTGACTTCTTTTATTATTTCTTCTTTTGTTGCTTTTACTACAAATTTACAAGTATAGGTTTCTTTATTTTTAACAGCTTTCATAAATTCATCACTTATTCTTACAGATATATTGGCCTTAGTAATTTTTTCTAAATCAGTTTTCACATCTATAAATTCTTCAATGTCAGGATGATTTATATCCATGGAAATCATCAAGGCTCCACGTCTTCCCTTTTGTCCAATAAGACCTGTTGTCATTGAATATAAATCCATAAATGATATGGCACCTGATGTGGTTTTTGCTGCATTATGAACTGTAGCACCATTTGGTCTAAGTTTTGAAATATCTATTCCCACACCTCCACCATAAGAAAAAGTTCTTGCTAAATTTTTAGCTGTATCAAATATGCTTTCTATATTATCTTCTGGTGGTTCTAATACATAACAATTTGAATAAGTAACTTTTATATTATCTCTATACAAACCTCTATTTGCTAAAATTCTTCCTGCAAATAAAAATTTTCTTTCTTTTATTAATTTTGCAATTTTAGGATTTCCACCACTAATTCTAGTTACCCATTCATTGAAACTTTCATCTTTATACTGATATTTATTTTTCCAAATGGATTTTTGTAACTCGTCCATATTCCATTTAGAATTTCTAATTTCCGTTCTTCTATCTCTATAAATAATATATTTTTTAGCAATATCTTTTCTATTTGATGACATTAATAAGTCTTCTACTTCATCTTGTATATTTTCTACAGTTGCTTCTATTTCTTTATTTTGTATTTTTTCTTCTATCATTGTGGCTATAGCATGTGCCAATTCTCTATCCGTCCCAAACTTGCTATTAATTGAAGATTTATATACTGCATTAAAAATTTTTCTTTTATCAAATTTTTCTATTGTTCCATCTCTTTTAGATACTTTAATCATAATTTTGCTCCTAAGTATTTTTTTAATTGCTTCTTTTTCATTATAATTTATTTTTATTACGTATATCCTATGTACTTCATTGTTTTTTAATTTAATATTAATATATTTTGTACTCATTGATTTATTATACAAAGAATTATTTAGTTTTTTGTTCATTATAAAACCCTTCTAAGAGTCAACTTAGAAGGGTAAATTACAATTAATCTTGTATTAAATTTTTTTCTACTAAATAATCATGAGCTACTTTTTCTGGAGTTTGTCCTTTTTCATCAACCTTATAGTTTAATTCAACCATTTCCTCTTCATTTATTACACCACTTAGTTTATTTAAAACTTCCTCTGTTTCAGGGTATTTTGCTATTAAATCTTCCCTAACTAATGGTACAGCATAATAAGGTGGGAAAAATGCTTTATCATCTTCTAACACTTTCAAATTAAATTTTTTTAATAAACCATCAGTGGAAAATGCATCTATTACTTGAGCATCTCCTTTTTTTAAGGCTTGATATCTTAAACCTCCATCCATACTTTTGACTTGTTTAAATTTCATATCATAATATTTCTGTAATCCAGGTAAACCATCTTCTCTATTTTCGAATACTAATGTTGGTGAAAATACAAGATCTTTGGAATGTTTAGCTAAATCAGAATAAGTTTCTATATTGTATTTTTTAGCAACTTCAGGTTCCATTGCTAAAGTATAAGTATTATTGAAACCAATAGGATCTAATACTTTAATACCATATTCTTTGTCAAGATGATCTTTTACACGATTATATACATCATTAGCATCACCTGTTGCTTCTTCCTTCATAATATTCATTAAAATAGTTCCTGTATAATCAGCACACATATCAACATCACCATTTACTATGGAATTCCAAAGAACTGTTGTACCCATATTTAATTTTCTATCAATATTGTAATCAGTATACTCTTCTAATAAATCAGCATACATATTTCCAAGTATAAGACCCTCTGTGTAGTCCTTTGAACCTACTACTATAGTATCTTTTTTCCCAAAACTAGGTCCTATTGATGTAAATAATATAACAACAACAACTATAGCTGTACATACTTTTAGACCAGTATGAGTACTTTTTCTTTTTTCAGTAGATGATTTTTGAGATGAATATTTACTCATAACTGTTTTTTCTACTCTTGAGAATATATAATCCACTAAAAGAGCTAAGATACAAGCTGGAATAGCACCTGCTAGAATCATTATATTATTTACAGTTTGAACACCAGAAAATACTAAATAACCAAGGCCACCTGCTCCTATAAATGCGGCTAAAGTCATAAGTCCAACAGCAGTTACTGCTGAAATTCTTATACCTGCCATAATTATTGGAAGAGCTAAAGGCAATTGTATTTTATATAGAATTTGCTTTGAAGTAAGACCAATTCCTGTAGCAGATTCAAGTATGTTTTCATCTATACCAAGAATTCCTGTTGTAGTATTTTTTACTATAGGTAATAAAGAATATAAAACAACCATCATTATGGCTGGTTTACTACCAATTCCTAGCACTGGAACTAATAAACCAAGTAGTGCCATGGATGGTATCGCTTGAAATATATTGATTATACCTATAATATACTTTCTAAGTTTTTCATTTTTAGAAACTAATATTCCAAGAGGTATACCAATAATTATAGCTACAACGATTGCTACAACTGTTAATTGTATATGTTGCATTAATAAGGATATGATTTGATTTTTTTGTTCTACTAAATAATTTATAAAATTAGTCAAGTATACTCACCTCCATTTCAAGGAACTGCTCACTTAAAACAGAAAGTAAACTACTTCTTGTTATTAGACCTACCAACTTATTATAACGAGTAACTACAGGTACATGTCCAATTCCTTCTCTATTCATTACTTCTAATATTTCAACTAAATTATTGTCATCATATACAAATACAGGTTTATTGTCCATAATTTCGCTTAAGTAGTGATTTTGAATTCCATTTCTTCTAAGTTCTTTTATAGTAACAATACCAAGGAAATTTTCATCCTTATCAATTATTAACAAACTATCAACTTTGTTTGTTCTCATAATTTCCATACCTTGTATAACAGTTCTTGATTTTTTTACACTTATAGGATCTTTAATCATTATGTCTTTAGCTTTTATATATTCTGGTACATTCCATAATCTATCGCTACCTATAAAGTTTTTAACAAATTCATTAGCAGGATTTCTAAGTAGATTTTCTACTGTGTCATATTGCTGAACTTTTCCGTCTTTCATAATACATATTTTGTCTGCTAATTTTAATGCCTCGTCCATATCATGAGTAACAAATATAATAGTTTTCTTTAACTCTTCTTGAAGTGAATATAGCCACTCTTGTAATTGAGTACGTGTTATTGGGTCTAGTGCACTAAATGGCTCATCCATTAAAATAATTTCGGCATCAGTTGCAATAGCTCTTACAAGTCCTATCCTTTGTTGCTGACCTCCACTAAGTTCACTTGGATATTTATCCAAAAATTCTTTAGGATTAAGACCCACCATATTCATCAATTCTATTGTTTTTTCTTCAATTTCTTTTTCAGTTTTTTCCTTTTTTAACTTTGGTATTAATTCTATATTTTCTCTTATAGTCATATGAGGAAATAATCCTACACTTTGTATAACATATCCAATGTTTCTTCTTAGACTTATAGAACTTTCCTTTGAGATAGGTTTGTTGTTTATAAAAACTTCTCCCTTTGTTGGTTCAATTAACTTATTTATTAATTTTAAAGTAGTAGTTTTTCCACAACCACTAGGTCCTATTAAAACAACAAAACTACCATCTTCTATTTTTAAGGAAACATCATCTAGTATTGTTTTTTTTCCTACCATTTTAGAAATGTTTTTCACTTCTATCATAACTTCCCCCTTCGCTAACAACTTGTATTATTTTCGAAGTTGTTAGTTTATATTGTAACACTCTTATTGTATTCATTCAACACTTTATTGAAATTTCTAATTAAATTTCAGCCAATGACCTTGCTCAAAATATACTTTTTACAATTTTACATTCGTTGATACTACTTGATTTGATAAGTTTTTCACAGATTTTAGCATAATATAATTTCTTTGTAAGTAAAAAAAGACGAAACAATAAAGTTCGTCTTTTGTAAATCTTATTTTTCAAATTTTTCAATTTCCTCTAATAATTCTTCTACTAATGAATCGCCTTTTATTTTTCTAACTATTTCACCTTTTTTAAATAAAAGACCTTCTCCTTTTCCACCAGCTATGCCTATATCAGCTTCTCTAGCTTCACCAGGGCCATTAACAACACATCCCATAATAGCTACTGTCATGTTTTTATTTATGTCTTTTATTTTTTCTTCTACTTCATTTGCCACTCTTATTAAATCAATATTACATCTTCCACATGTTGGGCAAGATACTATTTTTATTTTATCATTTAATAAATTTAAACTTCTAAGTATATCTTTACCTACATGAACTTCTTCTACAGGATCTCCTGTTAATGAAATTCTTATGGTGTCACCAATTCCATTCATTAAAAGTGAACCAACACCTATAGATGATTTAATAGTTCCTTTTTTGATCCCACCAGCTTCCGTTATTCCTAAATGAAGGGGATAGTCAACTTTTTCACTCATAAGAGTATAAGCTTCTACTGCAGTATATATATCTGAAGATTTTAAAGATATTACTATGTTATAAAAATCTAGGTCTTCAAGAATTTTAATATGTGCTAAAGCACTTTCAACAAGAGCCTCTGGTGTGGCATGACCATATTTCTCCAACAAATGTTTTTCTAAAGAACCACCATTTACTCCAATTCTTATTTTTAAATTTTTCTCTTTACATTTTTCAACTACAGCTTTTACTCTATCAATACTTCCAATATTACCTGGATTTATTCTAATACCGTCTACGCCTTCTTCTATAGCCTTTAAAGCTAACTTGTAGTCAAAATGTATATCTGCGATTAAAGGTATATTTATTCCTGCTTTTATTTTACCTAAATTTTCAGCAGCTTCCATATCAGGAACAGCAACTCTTACTGCATCACATCCTGCTTCTTCCAATCTTTTTATTTGTTCTATTGTTTTCACAGCGTCTCTAGTATCTGTTGTTGTCATAGACTGAACTGCAATTGGATTGTCTCCTCCAATTTTTATATTACCTACAGATACTTCTCTTGTTTTTTTTCTATTATAACTCAAAACTTCACCTTCTACTTGTCTATTTAGAATTTAATTATGCCTTTAAATAATTTAGTTACATCATTATAAGTGATGAAAACCATAAATGCCATTAATGCACAAAAACCTATCATATTTATCATAGCTTCTTTGTCTGGATTTATTTTCTTTCCACCTCTTATCCACTCAATAAAAAGTAATAATAACCTTCCTCCATCTAACGCAGGGAATGGAACTAGATTTATTATTCCAAGGTTTAAACTTATTATTGAACCTAAATATAATAAATTCATTATACCTGTTTTAGCTGCTCCTGATACTATACTAATTACTCCAACTGGGCCTGCAACAGAATTTGTAAATCCACCTGGCACAGTTCCTGTTATCATTTGCTTTAAGAAAGTTACCATTTGCACTGTCATTTGTACAGTCTGCATAAATGATTGTTTTATTGCAGTAACTACATTTCTGTCCTTTTTATAAGTTACACCTATCTTATAAGTACCATCTTCATTTTTTTCTGGTGTAACATTTACTTTTACTGTTTTATTGTTTCTGTCAACAGTAACGCTTAATTCTTCTCCATTAGAAGAAGATATTATTTTAGTAAATTCATCCCATGAATTAATATCTTTTCCATTTACACTTTTTACTATATCTCCAGTTTGTAAATTTGCCTTAGCCGCTGGAGTATTATCCAATATTTCTAAAGTAGTTGTGGGAGAACCCATGTAAATAAACACTGGTATTAAAAAAATCACCGCTAAAACTAAGTTAAAAAATGGTCCTGCAAATATAACACTGGCTCTTTGAAGTATTGATTTTGTCCCAAAGGAACCTGGTTTATTTGACTCTTCATCTTCACCTTCCATAGATACATATCCACCTATTGGTAAAATTCTAATTGAATACATAGTTCCATTTTTTTCTTTACCAAATAATTTTGGTCCCATACCTATGGCAAATTCATGAACTGTAATTCCATTTTTCTTTGCAAAAATAAAATGACCAAATTCATGTATTAATATTATTACTCCAAAAAGCAATAAAGCTGCTATTATAGTCATATATTCACCTTCCTAATTTTAATACTTTTATTTAAGTAAGTTAGATAAAAATTCTCTAGTTTCTTTGTCAACTTGTAAAATATCTTCTAAAGTTGGATTACTTCTATTATTATGCTGCTCTAAACTTCTTTCTATGTAATATGGTATGTCATAAAATCCAATTTTATCATCTAAAAATTCATTTACTAAAACCTCATTGGCAGCATTTAATACTGTTGGATATGTTCCACCTAATTTTAATACTTTAAATGCCAATTGTAAACAAGGGAATGTTTCCATATCTGGTTTTTCAAAAGTTAAAGTAGCCATTTTAGCTAAATCTAATCTTTCGAAATCTGTTGTAGATCTTCCTGGATGAGTTAGGGCATATTCTATTGGTAGTCTCATATCTGGACATCCCAGTTGAGCCATTACTGAACTATCTTTAAAAGATACCATAGAATGAATTATACTTTGTGGATGAACTACTATATCAATATCTTCCACATCCACATCAAATAGCCATTTAGCTTCTATTACTTCTAAACCTTTATTCATAAGTGTTGACGAGTCTATACTTATTTTTCTTCCCATATCCCAGTTTGGATGTTTAAGAGCTTGATTTTTTGTAACATTAATTAACTCTTCTTTCTTTTTACCCCTAAAAGGGCCACCTGAAGCTGTTAATATTATCTTTTCTACATCTTTTTTTCTTTCACCATTTAAGCATTGGAATATGGCACTATGCTCACTATCAACTGGTAAAATATCCACATTATTTTTCTTTGCTTCTTCCATTACAATCTCCCCAGCTGTAACTAAGGTTTCCTTATTGGCAAGGGCTATTGTTTTTTTTGCTTTTATTGCAGCCATAGTTGGCACAAGTCCTATCATTCCAACTACAGCCGTTAAGACAACGTCTACTTCTTTTAGTTCACATATCTTAACTAATCCTTCCATAGAACTTAACACTTCTATATCTATATTATTTGGAATCATATTCTTTAATTTGTTGGCACTTTCTTCATTATAAACCGCAACATATTTAGGATTAAATTCTAATATTTGTTCTAGTAATAAATCTACACTGCTATTGGCAGAAATAGCAACTACTTCAAACTTATCTTTATTTTTTCTAACCACATCTAAAGTTTGAGTACCTATAGATCCTGTAGAACCTAGTATAGTAATTTTTTTCATAAAAAATTCCTTTCTCCGTCATATATTATAATTTGTCTTTACTTATGTATTATATCATTATTGCTATTATTATTTGCAATATTCATAGAAATTTCAAATAATAAATTCCCTTGGCTCAAAATTTGCAAGTATTATTGTAAGCAAAAAAGCTTCAGTCCTAACTGAAGCTAAATTATTTTATAAATAAATTAATTACACTATATACAAATGGTGCAACCAATATTACACTATCAAATCTATCTAGTATTCCACCATGTCCTGGTATTAATTTCCCATAATCTTTAATTCCAACATATCTTTTTATTGACGAGGCAAATAAATCTCCAAATTGAGCAACAATACTTCCAAAGAAACCTAAAAATACTATTACTTTTAAATCAATTTTGAAGAAATAACCAAAGGCTAAACATATTAATGTGGAACCTAATATTCCTCCAATACTTCCTTCCACAGTCTTTTTAGGGCTTACTTTAGGAATTAGTTTATGTTTTCCAAATAAATAACCTGAAAAATAGGCAAATGTATCTGTCATAAACGCAATAATAAATATTAACCAGACATAAATATTTCCTCTTGAGAAATTATCCATAGTTAATACTATAAAGTCTATTAATAAAGCAACATAAAAAATTCCAAAGAAAGTAACTACTATATCTATAACATTTCTTTTTACCATTAATATTGGTATTATTGATATTAAGAATAATATAAATATTAATGTATAAGTATAAGATATAGGTAGTTGAAGATAGTTTTTAATTAGTAAATAAATAGAAAAAATATAACCTATATAATATAATGGCTTAATGTCCTTTGGTTCAAATGCCTTATAAAATTCGTTTAAGGCAATTGAGATTACTATAGCTTCTCCTATATATAAAGGTGTTCCTCCAAATATTATAAGGATAAATAATGGAACTAATAATAATCCTGCTATAACTCTTGTTCTCATAGCTATTCTCCTTATTTTATTCCACCAAATCTTCTATCTCGATTTTGATATGTAAATATAGCTTTTTGTAGTTCTTTTTCATCAAAATCAGGCCAATGAACATTTGTGAAGTAAAATTCTGCATAAGCAACTTCCCATAATAAAAAGTTACTAAGTCTTTCTTCTCCACTTGTTCTTATTACTAAATCTGGATCTGGAATACATTTTGTACTTAAATGATTACTTATAGTATTTTCGTCAATTTCATCTAAATTTATTTTACCAACTTTTACATCATTAATAATATCAACTAGTGCATTTTTTATATCTAATCTTCCACCATAGTTTAAAGCTAAATTCAAATTACACCCTGTATTATTTTTAGTTAATTCTATTGCCTTATTCAATTCTATTACACATTTACTTGGTAAATTATCTATATCTCCTATGGCTGTTAATTTAACATTTTCTTTATGTAGTAATGCTACTTCATTTTTTAAATAAGTAGATAATAAATTCATCAATGTATCTACTTCTAATTTAGGTCTTTTCCAGTTTTCTGTTGAAAATGCATATAAAGTAACATATTTAACATTTAGCTTCTTACATTCTCTAAGTACTGTTCTTATAGTCTCTACACCAGCTTTATGTCCTGCTGTTCTAGGTAAAAACTTACTTTTAGCCCATCTTCCATTCCCATCCATTATGATAGCAATATGCTTAGGTACTCTATTTAAATCTATATCATAAAACAAATTGTTTTTCATATTCATACTCCAAATATTATTTCTGACTCCTTATATTAAGGAGCCAGAAAAGTAAGTTACAAATAACTCTACGTTATTTTCTTTTTGTGTAATTTTGATTACTCTAGGATAAATTAATTTATCCTTATCTTTCTTACCTTGAAGAATTGTTGTAGTATATTTTATTTCTTTATTATCAAAATATTCTTTAACTTCATCTAAAGGAAGGCCTAATAGCTCATAATAATTTTTCAAAGTTATTATACCGCCATTATATCTTTTTCTTTAGCATCTAATAATACATCTATTTCTTTAATATATTTATCAGTCATTTTTTGCACGTTATCTTGTGCTTTTTTTAATTCGTCCTCAGTTATTTCGCCTTCTTTTTCTAACTTTTTAAGTTTATCGTTAGCGTCTCTTCTTTCGTTTCTTACTCTTACTTTAAACTCTTCTGAAGATTTTTTAGCTTGCTTGCAAAGCTCTTTTCTTCTTTCTTCAGTTAATGCTGGAACGTTTATTCTTATAACTTCTCCATCATTAGTTGGATTTAAACCTAAATCTGAGTTTCTTATAGCTTTTTCTATTTCTTTCATTGCACTTTTGTCCCAAGCACTTATCATTAAAGTTCTTGGTTCTGGTACTGATATAGATCCAACTTGATTAATAGGAGTTGGAGTTCCATAATAATCTACTCTTATTTTGTCTAACATTTGTGCATTAGCTCTACCAGCTCTTATTGTTGAAAATTCAAATTTTAAAGCTTCTATTGTTTTATCCATTTGTTGTTGTAATTTATTTTGTACTTCTTTCATTTTTACTCCTCCTTCGTTTAATTAGTTTTTTATTAATGTACAGTTGTTCCTATATTTTCTCCGTACACTGCCTTTAATATATTCTCTGTTGTTAACTCAAATACCTTTATTGGAATACTATTATCCATACATAAAGATGTTGCAGTTGAGTCCATAACTTTTAATTCTTTTTGTAGTACTTCTATATATGATAATTCATTAAACTTTTTAGCATCAGCATGTAAAACAGGATCTTTATCATACACACCATCAACTTTTTTAGCTAATAATATTATTTCCGCTTCCATTTCTGCTGCTCTTAGAGCTGCAGCTGTATCAGTTGAGAAATATGGATTTCCAGTTCCCGAACCAAATATTACAACTCTTTCTTTTTCTAAGTGTCTTACAGCTTTTCTTCTTATATATGGTTCTGCAATTTCTTTCATTTCTATTGCAGTTTGTACTCTAGTTTGTACATCTATATTTTCTAAGGCATCTTGAAGAGCCATAGCATTCATAACTGTAGCAAGCATTCCTATGTAGTCAGCTGTTGTTCTATCCATACCTTCAGAAGTTCTTCCTCTCCAGAAGTTTCCTCCACCTACTACAACAGCAACTTCAACACCAATTTCCTGTACTTTTTTAATAGCTACTGCTATTTCATTAACAACTTCATTGTTTATTCCAAATCCTTTGTTACCAGCTAGTGCTTCACCACTTAGCTTAAGTAATACTCTTTTGTACTTAGGTTCCATAGAAATCCTCCCGTGCGCATTTCATATATATTTTTTACTATTTATTATATTTTTTAAAAAAGAGAACACATAAGTGTTCTCTTTTGGTTAACTATTACTTAAGTTGCTTAGCAACTTCTTCAGCAAAGTTTTCTTCTTTCTTTTCTATACCTTCACCAACTTCGAATCTTACAACTCTACCAACTTGTATGTCTGAACCAACTTCTTTAGCAGTGTTTGCTACTAATTTCTTTATAGTTAAATCAGAATCTTTTACGAATGTTTGCTCTAATAAGCAAACTTCTTTTAATTCTTTTTCTAATCTACCTTTAACCATTTTCTCAACTATGTTAGCAGGTTTTCCTTCGTTTAACGCTTGAGCAGTTAGAACTTCTGTTTCATGAGCTATATAATCTTGATCAACATCATCTCTTGAAACGTATTTTGGGTTCATAGCAGCAACTTGCATAGCTATATCTTTTCCCATAGTTAATACTTTTTCATCTCTTGCTTCAGTTAATAATTCAACTAAAACACCTATTTTTCCAGCTCCATGTATGTATCCAGCTATTTGACCTTCAGTAGTTAATTTTTCGAATCTTCTGAAGTCTAATTTTTCACCTATTTTAGCTATTCTATCGTTTAATACGTCTTTTAATGCTTTACCTTCTTTGTGGTTTTCAGCTAATAATAATTCTATTTCAGTAGCTTCAGTAGCTAAAGCCATTTCAGCAGCATCCTTAACGAATACTTTGAAATCTTCGTTTTTAGCAACGAAGTCAGTTTCTGAGTTTACTTCTACTATTGCAGCAGTAGTATTATCTGCATTTACTTCTATAGTTACTAAACCTTCAGCAGCAACTCTATCAGCTTTCTTAGCAGCTTTTGATAAACCTTTTTCTCTTAATAAGTCTATTGCTTTTTCCATGTTACCTTCAGCTTCTTGTAAAGCTTTTTTACAATCAAGCATTCCAGCTCCAGTAGTTTCTCTTAATTCTTTAACCATTTGTGCAGTTATGTTAGCCATTATTATTCCTCCTATATATTCTAAATGGTAAGGGAACCCCCCCTTACCATTTATCTTTTTTTATTGTTCTTGAGCTTCTTCCTCAACAACTTCTTCTTCAGCACCTTGTCTACCTTCTATTACAGCAGTAGCCATTGCACCAGTTATTAATTTAACAGCTCTTATAGCATCGTCATTTCCTGGTATTGGTAAATCTAATTCATCTGGGTCACAGTTTGTATCAACTATACCAACTACTGGTATACCTAATCTGTGAGCTTCTTGTATAGCTATATTTTCTTTTCTTGGGTCTACTACGAATATAGCTCCTGGTAATTCAGGCATGTCTTTTATTCCGCCTAAGTATTTTTCTAATTTTTCTTTTTCAGCGTTTAATTTTATAACTTCTTTTTTAGGAAGAACGTTGAATACACCTTCTTCTTCCATTTTTTCTAATTCTCTTAATTTTTTAATTCTTGTTTGAATTGTTTGGTGGTTAGTTAACATTCCACCTAACCATCTTTCGTTTACGAAGAACATTCCACATCTTTCAGCTTCTTCTTTTATAGCTTCTTGAGCTTGTTTCTTAGTTCCTACGAATAAGATTGGCTTTCCAGTTTCAGCTACTTCTTTAACGAATTTGTAAGCTTCTTCAACTTTTTTAACTGTTTTTTGTAAATCTATTATATAGATTCCGTTTCTTTCTGTGAAGATGAATCTTGACATTTTAGGATTCCATCTTCTTGTTTGATGTCCAAAGTGAACACCAGCTTCTAATAATTGTTTCATTGATATTACTGACATATTGTACCTCCTTGGTTTTGTACCTCCGGCATGATCAACTCCCTAAAAAACCAATTTTATGGCACCTTTTAAGGATCCCATGGCCGTGTGTGATATTTATATTTTATTTTTTCACCTCTGATAGTATAACATAGGCGAAAATAAATTTCAATATAATTTAATATAACCTTACATTATAATTATTAACTAATTTTTAGATATTAATCGGCAAACAAAATTTTTATTCTTGTTTTTAATGAAATATTACATAAATCTTCTCTACTTACGATTTTACTAGCACCTAAAATTTCTCCATCATCATTATAGTATTTTATTACTCCTAATACATCACCTTTTTTAATAGGTAATTTAATCTCTTTAAATGTTAGCTGAGTATTTATATTCTCATCATTTTTTTTCACTATTATTAAGTCATCTTCGCTTTCTAAGATGATTTCTAACTCATTTAGCCCCTTTAAATATTTTTTACCAATTAACTCTTCTTTACTCATAACTTTTTGTGTGGTGAAATTTTCCTTTCCATACTTAAGCATTGCAAGACACGCTTGCATTCTTTTATTTTTATGATTAGCTCCAAGAGATACACCTATTAACCTATTTTCTATGTTTTTAGTATCTTCATTGATTTTCATTGAGAAAGCTAAACAATATCCTGCATTACCTGTATATCCTGTTTTTATTCCATCTACATCAGGTATTATAGAAAGAAGTCCATTGGTGTTATTTTTACAAAAACCTCTTTCTGAATAAGTGTAAGTTTGCATATCTGTTATGGCTGTTACTTCCTTTTCATAATTATCCATCATATACTTACCTAATTTAGCAATATCTCTTGCCGTTGAGATATTTTCTTTTGGTGGCTTTTTAGGATCAGATAAACTATATATGGGAAGACCATTACAATTTACAAATGAAGTATTTGTCATTCCTATTTCTTTTGCTCTTTTATTCATTCTCTTCACAAATTTCTCTTCACTTTTTCCAATATGTTTTGATATTGCCACTGCTGCATCATTTCCTGATACTATCATTAAACCCTTCATAAGCTCTATAAGCGGTACTTTTTCTCCTTCTTTTAATTTATAAGAAGATCCTCTTACTTTTGCTATATCTTTGTCTACTACAATAATATCTTGAGGATTTACCTCCTTATTTTTAATTGCTTCAATAGCAATTAAAAATGTCATCATCTTACTAAGGCTGGCTAAAGGTCTTTTTTCATCAGGATTTTTTTCATATAAAACTCTAGCGGTGTCTTGATCAATTAATATTGATGACTTGGAAAACTTATCTACATTTGTAATTTCACCATAAGAAATATTAGGAGTAACAATACTTATAATGATTAGAAAAACTAGTAATACTTGTGCTCCTTTTTTCAAAATTCTCACCTTCTTGGTAACTTTAGTCTAAATTATTTTGTCCCCTTTAGTTGAGTAATAATCTTGAATTATTTTCTAAAATTATTTTATCATTCTTGAGAATAATATAGATGTCCATGTGGCATGTATTGTTATTCCTAAAAAAACTTCTAGGCATACTAACATTTTGCTCAATAAACCAAAGGCAATAAAATCACCATATCCTACTGTGCTAAAGGTCATCATAGAAAAATACCACGCTTCCATATAAAAAGTAACAAGTTCATAAAGTGAATATGTATTATTTAATAAATTTACTTTTATTAATCCATGGTAAAGACTTTTTATTCCTGTAAATAAATATATAAAAGCAAATAAACTTATAATGGAAAAACTTATTAATAGTAGTTTTAAGGGCCTTTCTCCATAACCTATAAAATATTTTGATAAAAAGTCAAAAAAATCATTAACTAAATAATCCCTGTACCCATCATATTTCTTGTTTTTCAAGAAATTACTAGCATAATTTCTTTCATTATAATAGTAGTAACCAATATTCTCATTATCTTCTGTTATTTTTGCTTGTATTCTTGCTATTTTATAATTATTTCTACCACATAATGAATTTTCTTCATTATAATATGTATCTTTTAAAATAAATTTTGTATATGGTGAGAAAACAATTCCATCTAAACGGGGAAAGTTGACACATTTTTCTACTATAAGTTTCTGACCATTAAAATCTGATTTTTCAAATACCAGTTCATTTATATATTTAGTATTAAAAATAGTTTTATGAAATATGCAGTTTCCTAAAAAAGTTGATTGCTTAAAATAAAGATAAGATTCAAACTGAGCATTTGTAAAATCTACAGTATTTTTAAATGTAAAATTACTAAAGTTTGCTTCTTCTTTAAATATAGCTTCACAAAACTTTAATTTTTCATAATTAAAATTCACTATTTTATTAATATCAAATTTATCTTCGAAACAAAATCCTGTAAAATCACTAATTTCACCTTTTTTTATATATGCATCAAATAAAGCTCTTTCTCTTTTGCTTTTGTTTTCTTTATGAAAAAGACAATAACCAGATGAGTTGGCATGTCTACTACACTTTAAATCTCTATCTTCATTGGAAACCCACTTACAATTCATTTTTACCTCCTATCAGTAAAATCTATTATTAGTTTTTATTAATAGAATTTTTATATGCATCATTAATTATATTGATTTAAACCTTCATAAGTGTTACCTTTTCTTAATGAAACTAATATAATTAATAATTTTTCAAAAAGGAGATAAAACTTATGAACTTTATATATTTTGATAATGGCAGCACTTCCTTTCCTAAGGCTCCTGGACTTGGCAAAACTATGGAGAATTTCATTGAAAATGGTGCATTTAATATAAATAGGGGAAATTATGAAGGTGCCTACAGTTTACAATCTTTAGTATTGGATACAAGAGAACTTCTATGTAAACTTTTTAATTTTTCCAATTCAAAAAATGTAATTTTCACTCCAAGTGTTACATATTCTTTAAATTATTTTATTAAAGGATTCTTAAAAAAGGGTGACCATGTTATTATTTCCAGTATGGAACATAATGCTATTTTAAGACCTTTAACTCAAATGAAAAATTCAGGAGTACGTTATGATGTGGTTAATGGCAATAATAAAGGAGAAATAAATTCTAAGGATTTTGCTTCTTTTATAAATAAAGATACAAAAGCTATTATTACTACTCATTGTTCTAACGTTTGCGGAACTATTATTCCAATAGATGAAATCGGTGAAATTTGCAAAGAAAATAATATATTTTTTGTAGTAGATACTGCACAAAGTGCAGGTATAATACCTATTGATATGCAAAAGTCAAATATAGATTTTTTAGCTTTTACTGGTCATAAAGGACTTTTAGGACCACAAGGAATAGGTGGTTTTATTGTTTCTAAGGACTTAGCTTTACAAATAGATCCACTAATTGCTGGTGGCACTGGTAGTTTATCAGACTCAGAGGTTCTTCCTGAGTTTTTACCTGATCGATTTGAAAGTGGTACTATGAACCTACCTGGAATTATCGGCCTTAATCATAGTCTTAATTACTTATTAAGTGAGGGTCTTGAAAATATTTTCAATAAAAAATTAGAGATAACAAGTTACTTTATAGAAGAAATTAAAAAAATCCCTCAAATTAAAATCATAGGAAAAGATAATTTGAAAAATCGTTCTTCTGTAGTTTCCTTAGATTTTCAGAATATAGATAATGCTACAGTTGCCTTTTTACTAGACAGCCAATATAGTATTATGACACGAGTAGGACTTCATTGCGCTCCTATGGCTCATAAAACTTTAGGTACTTTTCCTAAGGGTACAGTTCGTTTTGCATTTAGTCATTTTAATACAAAAGCTGAAATAGATTTCTGTATTAATGCCATAAAAAATATAATAACTGAAATATAGATTTTATCTATATTTCAACCTTATTTATTGTATTTTTGTATATAAATTGACTTTGATTTTTTGCTATGTTAGTCTTTATGTGTTAAATATTAAATACATGTATAAGGGGGATTTTTTATGGCAGATTACCGTCAAATGTGGGAGAATTTAGGAATGGATTTAGACACACATGATCAACTATGTGAGGTACTTCCACAAGCTTTTGGAGATGTATTTTTAAGTCAAGAAAATAGACCAGAATCAATGGATTATTATAATTTTGTTGTTGCTGAAATACACGGTGTTCGTCCGGCAGAATTAATAAAACACCAAGAAAATGGTGGTAAAGTATTTGGTACATTCTGTGTTTATGTTCCAGATGAAGTTGTATTTGCAGCAGATGCAATAGCTACTGGTTTATGTGGTGGATCACAATTTTGGGTTCCAGGAGGAGAAAAGGTTTTACCAACTAGCACATGTCCATTAATAAAGGCTTCTGTTGGTGCAAGACTTGATAAAACATGTCCTTTCTTTAGAATAGCAGATATGTACATAGGTGAAACAACTTGTGATGGTAAGAAAAAGGCTTGGGAAATTCTAGGAGAAGATGTTCCAATGCATATAATGGACTTGCCTCAGATGAAACGTAGAAAAGATATAAAAGCATGGGCTGAAGAAATAAATGAATTTAAAGATGTTGTTGAAAAATTCACAGGAAATGAAATTACTGCCGAAAAATTGTCAGTTGCCATAAAACTAATAAATGATAAAAGACGCGCACTAGCTCGTTTATATGAATGTAGAAAAAATGAATGCTTACCTATAAGTGGTAGAGATGCTTTAGTTATATCTCAAATTGCATTTTATGACGATCCTGCTCGTTTTACTCAAATGACTAACAAATTATGTGATGAATTAGAAGAAAGAATAAACAATAATATAAGTGTGGTTCCAGTAGGTACTAAGAGAATAATGTTAACTGGTACTCCTCTTGCTATACCAAACTGGAAAATACATAATATAGTTGAAACAAGCGGTGCTGCTGTAGTATGTGAAGAAATGTGTACAGGTACTCGCTACTTTGAGAACTTAGTAGATGAAAGTCAAACTACTATAGAAAATCAAATTGAAGCTCTTAGTGAAAGATATATGGGCATAAACTGTGCTTGCTTCACTCCAAACCACGGAAGAATTGATGATATTATACGTTTAGCTAAAGAATATAAAGTTGATGGTATAATAGATATTAATCTTAAATTCTGTTCTCTTTATGATGTGGAAGGTTTTACAGTTGAAAGAGCTCTTAAAGAAGCTGGCATACCAGTACTAGGAATAGAAACTGATTATACTGATAGTGATGCTGAACAACTTCGTACAAGAATTGGTGCATTTATTGAAATGTTAGGTATGTAAAATGGAAAAGGTTCAATACTATGTACTGTTTAATAACCATGATAGTGGTATGAGGCTGTACAATTCTTTAAAAAAAAGAAATATAAAATCTACAATTGCTCCTACTCCACGAGTTGCAAGCAAATGTTGTGGTATATCTCTTTTAATTAATAAAGAAGATATTGATGAAATAAAAAAATGTATCAATGAAGAGTCTTTAGATATTATAAAAATTACAGAAATTAAAACTAACATTAATTCAAAAAGAGATAAATACTGTTAAAGGAATTTTTAAAATGAATTATATAGGAATAGATATTGGTTCAACAGCTTCCAAGGTGGTTGTACTTGGAGATAAAGAAAATAAATTTGTTCTTCCAACTGGTTGGAGTAGCAAAGAAACTTCCAACTTAATTAAAGAAAAATTACAATCAATGGACATCAATGTTAATAGTAATAATAATAAAGTTATTGCAACAGGATATGGTCGTGTAGCTGTTGATTTTGCAGATAAAATTGTTACTGAAATAACTTGTCACGGTATAGGTGGAGCTTATTTAGCTGGTGAAAATTGCACCATAATAGATGTAGGTGGTCAAGATACTAAAGTTATAAAAATCGAAAATAATATTGTAAGTGATTTTATAATGAATGATAAATGCTCAGCCGGAACAGGTAAATTTCTTGAAATAATGTCAAATAGACTTGGTATTACTATAAATGAATTATTTTCTATGGCTAAACTTGGAAATCCTGTGTCAATCAGTTCTCTTTGTACAGTTTTTGCTGAAAGTGAAATTATTTCATTAATGGGTAAAGGTACAAAGAGAGAAGATATAGCTTGTGGAATAGTAGACTCCGTTGCTACAAAAGTATCTTCTCTCTGCCAAAAGAAAAAACTATCCGATAAAATAATTTTAACTGGTGGATTAAGTCATAGCCAATATTTTGCATCATCATTATCTACTAAACTTAAAGTAAAAGTAAATTGCACTAATGATGGACGATATGCAGGTGCTCTGGGCGCTGCTCTGTTAGCAAAAAAATAATAATATAAACCTTAAAGCTCTTAATTTAATATTTTGAGTTTTAAGGTTTTTTTATTTAACAAAAGTTATTCTTTAATAAAATAAGTATTTTTATTTTTATATTACATTAAACTTTATTTTCTATATTGTATTCAGGATACTTTTTTAAATATTAAAAATTTTCAGAATTTTCTAATTTTTAATTGACATTAACTCCCACCTCTCATACAATATATATTATAAAAATAAAACAAATAAAAGGTGGGTGTTAAATATGAATAAAAATTCAACTTCTAAAAATTTAGCTTTAACTGAAAAAGGATACGAAGAAATAGCTTACTCTTGTACAAATTCTAATTTAAGCGATGAGCCTTCTTATGCAGACTCTAGCCTTAATTTCTTTGGAGTAAGTAGTGGACTTATATATACTAATTTAGATACTACTACTTTTAAAAATTGTTAATTATGAAGTTCTCCAAAAAATGAACCTATAGCTAACTAGCCATAGGTTTATTTTTGCGTATTTAATAAATCTTACATACACCATGCAAAGTATGATAGAATATAAGTATAGCGCAAAGTTTTGATAAGTTAATCCCAATTATCAAAACTATTTTTATAAGGGGTGATTCTTACATGTTTAGCAAAAATGATTATGTAATTTATGGGTCAATGAGTGTTTGTAAAGTATTAGATATTGTGGAAGAAGAAAATATCTACATAGGCCGTAAATCCTATTATGTAATACAGCCAGTTTATTCTGATAAAAATACTATTATCAAAGTTCCTACCGACAACAAAAAAGTACTTATGAGACATCTTATATCAGAAAAAGAAGTACTATCAATAATCAAAAGTATACCTAATCTAGACGTACTTATAATAGAAAACGATAGACAAAGAAGTGAGCACTTTAAATCAGTAATAAAAAATAACGAGTGTGAAGAACTAGCTCAGTTAGTAAAGAGTATTGCTCTTATCGAAAAAGAGAAATTATCTATTGGGAAAAAAATATCTAAAACGGATGAAGATTTTAAAAAGACTGCTGAAAAATTAATAGATGAGGAATTTGCCACAGTTCTAAATATACCTGTCCAAGATGTACCTTCTTTTATCTTAAATAATATTCCACAGTAGAATAGAATTTTTTAACCTTATCTTATTTTAAATTACGGCTTATTTTACAAATGTTTCCATTTACTTTTGTAGATGGATGACTTATAATTATATCCATAAGTGGGAACTTATACATCTAGTATAAGTATGACGCTAGCCCAAACAAAAGAGCCGTATTTTCTACGGCTCTTTTTCATATTTAAATCATATTAAAATAATCAAATAAAGTAAATGAATTTTCTGGAATAAAACTTTCCAGCCTATCTTTTGCCAGTTTAATATACCATGACTTATCTAATTTCTGTGGTATTTCTTTATTAATCACCTGACTATTATCAATAAAAACTCTATCAGGAGTATAACTTATCTTTTCTAATTTTCCATCACTTTTCATTTTCATTATGGCATTGTCACTACTGGATTTACTAGCAAATACTCTAAGTACTTTAAGACTTATATTTTCTTTACCATAAACTGCATGACTATATTTACCTGTAATTTTGATACATTTTTGAAAGTCTATTAGATTATTACTATCATTAACAGTTTTTTCTATTTCTACATTATTAATCAATTTTTCTTTAATAGCTTTATTAACAATAGGTAAATCATTATCTATTAGACTTAGTTTTTTCACATAAGCACCCTTGCTTTTTATACTATTATCTTCTTTGACGTAAACATAATTATTTACATCTTTTTGAATTATTTTTTTTATGAAATCATGATCTAAGTTCATTTTTGTTCTTTTGCTCCACTCTTGGCAAATCTGTAAATATTTATCTACATCTTCCTTAGAGTTAAATTTAAACATAACACCATCTGTATTCCCTTGTATAAATTCTGCTCTATCACCAAAGGTTAATTCAACCTTTTCTATTAAATCAAGAAGTAATAATTGTCCATTAACACAAATAGCTATTCCCTGTCTTTGATCATATAAATCATTATTTACATCTAAACATGCACCATATGTGGAGTTAAGTACAAGCTTAAGAGATTTTTCTATAGGATTTTTTTCTTTTTTAGATTTAAATCTTGTATCTCTTATTTCTTTAAATTTGCCTGGGTTTTGTACATTTCTACTAAGAAGTCCATATTCTATCATGATAGATGGATAAAAGGAACTAACATCAGAGTTTACAATAAAATCTTCACCTTGGTATTTTTTCCTTGCAGAGTGAAGTCCTCCCCATCCAAAATCTGTGTCAACACCATATATATTTGCTCTTAGATATTTCTTAAAATCTCTATTATTATAATCTTCATACCACTGTTTTATATTATTATACTTACTAAGTTCTATAGTATTAACTATTTCAAAATCTACTACATCTTCTCTAGGATAATTAGGCTTTTTAGCTCCAAGGATATATGCACTTAACTGGGCCTCCGTTTTGTTTATCATATTTTCATCTAAGTTAAAATATTCTATTAATCCCAATTGTGCCTCGTATTTGTAGTAAACTTCCTGAAATACTTTAAAAGTCATTCTTACATCATGAAGACAATAAGTAGTAAGTTCTTCAATTTCTTCTTTGGTAGGATATCTATTTAAATCAAAAGAAACATTACTTTCTCTTATATCTTCTCCCATAAATAATTCCAATTCTTTTAAACTTCTATAACTGTCATTTAATTCAAAAGTATATATGGGAATTCTATTTAAACTTCTGTCTACTGCATAAGGAGAAATATTTTGTTCAATTATTTTTTCTGATATAATACAAGGATCTGTTCCAGCAATTATTGCCTTCATTATCCATTGATCATATCCCTTTATATTATACCCAACCCAAATAGAGTCTTTATTTTTATTAAAGATTCTAAGAAATTCTTCTCTATTATTAATGATAATATGTTCTTTTTCTGTTTTATAGTCTTTCATACAACACATCCAAAATCCACCTTTGGACAATACTTCAAAATCAATAATTATACGTCTTCTCTCTTTTTTCATATGCTTATTCCTTTATATTTTATAATAATCTATAATATATATTTTACCTTATATACTTCTTTTAAAACTATTAGTTTTTATTCTTTGAAATCTTTATTTTAAAAAATAAAAAAGTAGGAAGATGTAATTTCTTCCTACTCTAAAATATTATTCACTTATGAATTTTGCTTCTATTAATAATGCTCTAGATTTTTCAACATTAGCAGGGTTAACAAGTACTATTGGTCCAGTACAACCCATTCCACTCTCAGCATATATTTTATTTTTCCATAAAACTTCCACTGCATCTTCTAAATCCATTACATCTACTCCAGAGATTTGTTCTGTTACAACTTCTTTTTCAGGTGCTTCCACCTTTTCTTCAGTTGCTGCAGATGCTTGAGGTTTTGATTTTTTTAGTCCTTGTAAAACTTCACTAAATCCAGCTTTTTCAACTTTTGCAAATTCTTCTTTTGATATATTGTGAACATCATTATTTACAAGTTCAGCTGCAAACTTGATTGCACCTTCTATAACCGGTGCTCCTGATGCTCTTGATATGATCATTATTAATTTATTGAAATTTTTGCCTATTCCTGGTCCATATCCATATCCTACTGATTCATATTTTCCACCTGAGTTATAAGCAGAGAACATTTTTATTAATAAGTTTCCAGTTAATGAATCTGTAACCATTACGTCAGCTGACGCTGTCATTAAGTCGTTACCTCTCATAACTACTCCACCGTCTGCTCTATCAGACTGTGCAAAGTTTATATCATAACCTTTTTCTTTTAATGTTTTAAGAGCTATTTCCACTTGTCTAGCACCATCCACATTAGCTATTCCAACTGTTGGATTTTTTATTCCACAAGCTTTAGCAGTTATTATTCCGTATATAGCATTTTTAACCATTCCTTCTACTCTATCTGCAGAAGAAGTTCCTGTAGTAGTTGCTATGAACATTTCTCTTCCTTTTTCAGGAGTTATCACTCTACCTACTGTAGATACACCTATTGGGAATGGATAGTGCATAGTTACTGCCCCATCAACTTTCTTACTATCTAAAAGATTTTCCATTAATTCATGTGCTTCTTTTTCACAGTCAGTTTTAACATGTTTTAAACCATCAGCACTTTCACTACCTATAGTTGTAACTGAAATGTTTGATTTAATAGCTTTTAAAGCGCCTTCTATAACATTTTTTTCACCATGTTCGCTTCCTATAGTAGTTATTGCTATTTTTGGTATTTTTACATCTACCGCTTCATCTTCTTCTAAACCTTGGAATTTCTTAGATTGGTTTTCTTCTATTACAAATGAAATACCATCAAATAGGTTTGTCATTCTTCCAAGGAATAAACTTCCTTTACCAATTATCATGGCATTTTTAACACTACCAGCCATTATATCTTCTCTAGCAAATCCTAGATAAGGTACTCCTGATGGTATATGTCCTTGAGTTGGAGCCCAACCTACCATACCATGTTCTTCTATAAATGAAGGTAATTCTTTTCTATCTAAGTTACCCATCTTAACAGCTAGTGCACCTATCATTTTGTAGTTAGCATTAGGTACGTCTCCAGCTCCTGCCGGCTTAGTTATATCTGGGTTTTGCATTTCTGCAGAATATTTTTGTATATCAGTTATTTTCATTCCAGCTTTTTCAAGTGGCTCACTAACTAAAGAACTAATTACTGCTTGAGGAGAAGAACCAGTTCCAACAGTGTGGCGTCCCACAATATCATTTCTTATTTCTGGGCTTTCGCCATCGTTTTCACTTACTAATACTGCAAATCCAGCAACCATATCTTCAAGTATTGGCATACCTTTTTTAACATGGTCTTTTCCGTTCATACCAAGTTTTGCAGTAGATCCACCAGCACAAACTATTACGTTTTTGAATGTACCACTTTTTACAAGAGCAGCAGCATGAACCATAGCATGAGCAGGTCCTGCACAGAACCCTCTAACGTCTGATCCTGTAGCATTGTTAAGTCCTGCTATTTCAGCAGCAGCTTTGGCAAAGTTTCCTCCACCTCTTTGGTTCATATCACCACATGCTTCTTCACAACAATCTATAACATAATCTATATCATCTTTATTTACATTATTTTTATCAAGCATGTTCATTATAGAGAAGGCACAAGAAGCTTTTGAAACTAAGTTCTCTAATAATATGTGAGCAGATAAGTTTGTATCTACATCATGTGCATTTTTTACACAGCCCACAACTTGTCCATTATTGTATAAAGGTTCTGCATGTTCTTCTTCTATAAATTTCATTATCGTATCTAACTCTTCACCTTCTTTAATTTGTCCAACTAAATCAGATGAAATTAGCTTGTTCTCGCTTAATAAATTCTTACTTAAAGATGCAAAGTTTTTTTCTAATTTAACTAAATCAAATACATCACATATTTGCATTAATCCTAAAAATTCTTCTTGTGGCATTATTTCTCCAAATTTACCATATTTACTAGCATCTGGAGTCTCTTTATCATACCAAGGCATTTCATATTTCGATAATTCATCTGGAGTTATATTTCCTATATATGCTTGATTTGGTGGGTATTTTACCACTTCATCATAAGTTCTTATATGTTCTTTTAATACTTTTAAATACTCAGAGTCTGGATTAACTACTCTTTCAGTAGTTTGAGTAGTCCCGTTATGAATTACCATATCAGGAGTATGAGCAAGTACGTATCCCGCTGCTTTTAATACACTATTCATATTGTTCCCCCTATTTTGAAATTAGCTAATCGATAAAAGTTCAAAATACTCTTTATCGATTAGCTAAATTATTTTAATATTTGTAGATTTTCTTAATATTTACAAAATTCATCTCTTATTGATGACATTTCATTTACTATATCATCAACATCTAGAACCATTTCCATCATTCCTATTTGTTCATCATAAACACCTGCATCAAATTCTTCTTTTACTTGTGGCTCACAAGCATGGTATACTTGAAGTCCTAACTGGACTCCTGTCAATGGACCTGCGTAAGTTGGGTCTCCTGCAGTTACAGTTTCTGCAGCAAGTCCTGCAGCTTCACCTTCTGCAGCACCTAACATAACAACTACGTTTTCAGCACCAAATTCTTCAGCAAATTCTTTTACTCTTTTTTGGTTTTCTAGGTCCATTGCTCCAGCAGCAGTTCAGACAAAGCATTCAGTTGAAGAGAAAACAACCTCTCCACCAGCTGTCTTAACACATTCTTCTATTGCTGGACCAGGAATACCATCTCTGTCACCGATTATGATGACTTTCTTATTTTCTAATATACTCATTAGAAATACCTCCTGTCCTTATTTTTTTATTTTATATTTTAACAACAGACATATAACTGACTTATTGTTACACATCCATCATTCTTATAAACTAATTCTTTACTATAGATATTTTTTGATCATTACTTCGATGTTTTCTTCAGTTGCATCTTCTTTAACTACTTCTTCAACTTTAGCTCCATCTTTGTATATAGCAATAACTGGTAAACCTAATATTTTTTCACTTATAGCAAGTCTTCTTGCTTTAGTTGTATTTAATTTAGTGAATTTTATTTGCTCTCCATATTTTTCGCTTAGGGCCTCAACTGTAGGCATTAAAGCTGCACATGGCTCACATCCATCACCAAAGAAATCTACTAATACATATCCTTCACTTTCAAGGACTTCTGTTTTAAAAGTATTTTTATCTACTACTAACATTTCTTTACCTCCTCACTAGTCTAAAGATTCTATATATTTTTCAGCTTGAACAGCTGCTATAGCACCATCTGCTGCTGCAGTTACCACTTGTCTTAGAGATTTAACTCTAACATCTCCTGCAGCAAATACTCCGTCTATATTAGTCTTCATATTATCATCAGTTACTATATAACCTTTTTCCATAGTTAACATATCTTTAAACATATCTGTTTTTGGAACATATCCAACAAATCCGAATAGTCCAAATGTCATATCTTCTTCGTCAGCTTCTATAGTTGTTAATTCACCCGTTTTTACATTTTCAACAACCATAGTACTTAATATTCCATCTCCCGATACTTCTTTAACTACTGTATCCCACATGAACTTCATCTTAGGATTTTTAAATGCTTTATCTTGTATAGATTTAGCAGCTCTAAGTTCATCTCTTCTGTGTATTAATGTTACACTTCTTCCAAACTTAGTTAAGAACATTGCTTCTTCAACCGCTGTGTCTCCGCCACCAACTACATATATATCAAAATCTTCGAAGAAAGATCCGTCACATGTAGCACAGTATGATACACCTTTGCCTATATATTCTCTTTCATTTGCACAACCTATTGGTCTTGATGAAGCACCTGTAGCTATTATTACAGTTTTAGCTTGATAAATACCCTTTTTACCTTTTAGTTCTTTTATAGAACCTTCTAAATTAACTGATTCTATATCATCAATAGCAAATTCAGAGCCAAAGTGTAATACTTGCTTATGCATTCTTTCAATTAATGATGGTCCTGATTCACCTTCTAAGCATCCTGGGTAGTTTTCTACTTCAGAAGTCAGGGCTATTTGACCACCTTCTTTTTTCTTTTCTAATACTAAAGTGCTTAGTCTTGCTCTTCCTGCATATAATGCAGCTGAAAGTCCTGCAGGACCTCCACCAATGACGATAACATCATATAGTTTAGTCATTATATTCCTCCAATTATTAATAATATATTTGTTAATTTATTACCTAATTACGCATTGTCAATTTCTTTTTCCTTTGTACTAAGATTTTCTAAATTTTCATCTTTTAATGCTTTTACAAAAGAAACCATTGAAAGTAACATTATAAATATAAATGGAAATGCTGCAACTATAGATGCTGTTTGAAGTGCAGTAAGTCCACCTGTAATGAGTAGACAGATTGCTAATAAAGATTGTAATAAACCTAGAATTACTTTCTTTTTATTAGGAGGATTTAATTCTCCATTACTTGTAAACATTCCTAATACAAATGTTGCTGAATCTGCAGAAGTGACGAAAAATGTTATAAGTAAGAAAATTGTAACTACAGAAATAATTAATCCTAAATTATAATGAGATAATACAGCAAAGAATGCAGTAGAAACATCCCCTACTATTAACTGTAATTCATTAATATTTAAAATTCCTTTCATTGATAAATCTATTCCTAAAGTTCCAAATATTGAGAAGAAAATAAAAGATGCCATAGCAGGAGCTATCATAACACCTAAAACAAATTCTTTTATAGTTCTTCCTTTAGATATTCTTGCTATAAACGTGCCTACAAATGGTGCCCAAGCTATCCACCATGCCCAATAGAATATTGTCCATCCATTAAGCCATGAGTTATCTTCATATGCTGAAATATTAAAGCTGTCATATATTATTGTTTGAAAATATGATCCAAATGCATTTGTAAAATTGTTAAATATCTCTAAAGTAGGACCTACACACAAAGCTGTTAATGTTATAAATACAGCTGTATATAAATTAATATTAGAAAGTGTCTTAATACCTTTATCAAGTCCCGAAGTTGCTGAAATTATAAATAATGCGGTAGTGATACTTATTATTATAATTTGAGTTGTTAAGTTATTTGGCAATTTGAATATATAGTTCAAACCGCTATTTATTTGTAAAGTTCCTAATCCTAAGGATGTTGCAACACCAGCTATTGTTGCAAATACAGCTAATGTATCAATTATCACTCCAATGGGACCGTTTATTTTTTCCCCCAATAAAGGCTCAAAAATACTACTTATTAAACCTTTTTTTCCTTTCCTAAATTGAAAATATGCTAAACACAATCCAAGTAAGCTATATCCAGCCCATGGATGTAATCCCCAATGTAAAAAAGATGTCTTTAATGCAAATTTTGCTGATTCTACACTTGCTGGTTCTATTGCACCTCTAGGTGATAAATAATGAGAAAGTGGCTCTGCAACACCCCAAAATATTAATCCAATTCCCATACCCGCACAAAATAGCATAGCAAACCAAGACATTGTTGAATACTCAGGTTTAGAATCATCTTCTCCTAATTTTAGTTTTCCATATTTACTAAATGCAATAATCAGAGGAAATACAATAAAACTAAACATTGATATTAAATATAGCCATCCAAATTTTTCTGTTAGAAATGAAAAACTATTATTTACTATATTACTAAAACTTTTACTATCTATAATTGCCCATAGGCAAATTGGTATTGTAATAACAAGAGAGGAATAAAAAACACGATTATCTTTTCTATTTATATCTTTCATAATATTAAATCTCCTCTATGTACAAATTTAATTAATCTAAATTTCATGTTTAAATACAGTTTGCTCTTTAATATCTGTACTTAAAGCTTTAAGAGCAGTTTTTACCATGTTATATCTCATTTGGTATTCTTCTGATTTTGTTTTAGAAGGATCACCCATTGGATAAGGTATTGAAATTGTAGGTACTATTCTATTAGATCCTACTGTTTTAGCAACTGGAATTAAGTTGCACATTTGAACAATTGGGAATCCCACTTTTTCAAATTCTTTAACCATCGTTGCACCGCAACGAGTACAAGTACCTCATGTAGAAACCATTATTATTGCATCAACATTGGCTTCTTGTAGGAATGGTATTATTTCTTTTGCCATCTTAGATGCTTCTCCCTGAGTAGTTCCAGTTCCTACTGTTGTGTAGAAATATTCATGTAAACTTCCTATTTCTCCTTCTTTTTCTAACTGTTTAAGGGCATCTATTGGCGTAATTACATTTGGGTTTGCATCCGCAATAGCAGGATCAAATCCAGCATGTATTGTTTTATAAACACCTGGTTGAAGTGCTTCTAAATCAGATATATCATATTTTCCCCATCTAGTAGCTGATGCCGATTGTATTCTGTCTGGATTATCTACAGGAACTATACCTCCAGTAGTCACTAAAGCAAGTTTAGCTTTTTTCATATCTGGTATAGCTTTAGCTATAGGAACTCGATCTATTTTAGGAACTACCATTTCTGTAGCTACCTCTTCACCTTTTAATTTTCTTAAAAGCATTTCTACAGCTCTATCAGAAGCTAGTTTATTATCAGTTCTAAATGTTTGATGTCTTTTTCCTCTTTCAAAAATTCCTTCAGATGCAGCATCTAGTATTTCTTCTTCATTTAAGACTTTGTTTACTAATTTAGATAAAACTTTTAAGTCATTTCTCATTTTAGCTGCACTATTTCCTCCCTTTAGTATAGGCATGTCCTTTTTAAACATATCTACTCCTGGGTTTTCTTCATGCATAGAAGTTATAACTGGAACATTAAATTTTTCTTTTACTGCTTTACATATATGACCACAAGCTACACCGTATCTACCAGCTTGAAAAGCAGGTCCTGCAATAAATACATCAAATTCTTTGTCTTCTAAAAATCCTAATATTGTATTTATAGCTTCTTCTGTATTTGATCCCATAAAGTTGTCACCACATATTATTGTATGAGTAATTTGTCCATTATCTAATAATTTGTCTAGCTGTAGAGCTGGCCCAACTAAACCTTCTCTTATTTCAGGTTGGTAGTCAGCCTTATCTTCTCCACCTATTTGCCCGAAAAATTGATTAAGATATAAGATAGCATTTTTCATTATTCTTTTTCCCTCCTTCTTAGAATTCTTTCATTGTCTTAGTAGACCAACCTAAAACTTGGTCCCCACAGAACATTGAATTGTTTTCCATTATAATTGAACCATCTTCTTTTACTGAAGATCCGAGAATTTCATCATTAGCCCATCCACCAGATAATCCATCTCTAGCTAATGCCTCCAATTCTCCAAGTACTGTTTCCATTGGAGGTAATTGTATAAGCTCAGAAACATTACCACATGATACTACTGCATCTAATTTTTCATCTAATGTAACTAAAGGTTGTGAATTACCATCTCTTCCAGTACATTCATTTGTCAATCCTACAACTTTTACCCCTGCATTTTCTAAAGCAACAACACATCCTACAAAGTCAGCATCTGGATTTCCATAACCTTCTTCTGCAACTATAGCTCCATCTGCTCCTAAAGATTTTGCCATTTGCGCTACAAATATAGCTGATCTTTCTTTTTGCTCTAAGGCAACATTTAGATTAGATAATATTACGCCTAAGAAATTTAAAGTTTTACCGTGCTCTTTGTATATTCTTTTTAATACAGGTGCATTTTGCATATCATAAGTAGACCATTTTGATGAGCATGGCATAAAGCTTCCTGATACTAAAGCTCCATCTAATATTTCATTTGGATGCATTAAAGTTGGTACAAAGTGATTTAAATCCCATCCATAAACTAAATCATTATATCCCATTTCTTCCATTTGAGACTGCCCTTGTAATACTAATACTACACTCGGTAAATCATTTACCTCTTTACTTCTCTTAGTTATTGGATCTAGTTCATAAGTTTCTATCTCTTCTGGTTCTAATTCACTTACACATTTAGCTATATATTCTGCCATTTTGTGTCCTGCACGTCTTAGAGCATCATTTTTCTTTTGTTGTTCATTTTTTTCAAAATCTTCATTAGTGTCTGCCACTAAAACTATATTTTTTAATTGGGAGAAATAAGTTAATTTTGCACCTTCACCACTCATATCTATTAAGCCATCTTGGAATCCACCCCAATGTTTTCCTACTACAAGAACACTACAATTTTTTAATGCATGAGTTCTTCCACTACCACACAATGTTAGATCACCTGTATATCCTGGGAATAATGGTGATTTGTCAAGCTTAACTCTTGGTTCTATAGCTTCTTTCACTGGACATAATCTTATCTTATCTCCTGGATTTACAATGTATAAATCCGCATCTGTTATTCTTGCATCTTTTTTTACAAAGTTTAAGACATCTTCTTTGTCAATTATTAAAATCCCCTCATTATAAGATGTTTCACTACCAAACTTTATGTCTTTTACATAAAAGTTTCCTAATTCAAGTTTCACAATCTTCCCTCCCTATTTTTATAAAGTTTTATTTAACTTCTAATATAAGTGTATAAATATTAACAATATCATTTTTTGGAATATTTACAAAAAAAATATTCTTTTTTTATAATTTTTTCCAATACTTCATCCTCATTTATAATTTTTTCCAATACTTAATTAAAGATTATGATATGATTAATTTGTAGAATCATTAAGCAAATAATTAATATTTAGGGGGTAAAGATGGGAATATTAGTAAAAGATTTATTAAAATTAGATTTATTTAAAGAGAGCCAGATTATTGCTGGTCACAACGGATTAAATAGAATAATAAATAGAGTGTCTGTCTTTGATTGTCCAATAGAAGAAAGTCGAGATAGAGTTGTTTTAAAAGACGGGGATTTTTTCATAAGCAATTTTTTCTTTTTTAAAGAAAGTATAGAGTATGGAATATATGCAATAAATTTTTTAGATTCTTGCAAATGTAGTGGTTTATGTATTACTAGTGAATATTTAGATTGTTTTTCTGAAGAACTTATAAATCATTGCAATAAAATAAATTTCCCTGTTCTTACTATAGATTATTCAATTTCTTATGGTGATATTATCAGAGATGTGGCTTATCTCCTTTTCAAAAATGAAAAAAACTATTTGTTAGAATCACAACTAGCTAATTTAATGAATACATATTCTTTATTAGACTCTAAAAAAATACTAAATACTATTAACCCACATTTTTTAGACTATATAACAGCCATATATTTTTATTCATCTAATGCTTATTATAATTATTCTTCTGATTTTTTAAATTTGTTAAATCAAAATAAAAATAATATATGTATTCCTTATAAAAATGGATTTATCTTAATTATTAGTTATTATAAAGATGATTTAAAATCAATAGACTCTACTATTTCATATTATAGCGACATTATAAAGAATAATGTAGATAAATATATAATTGGTATAAGCAATAATTTTATTGACTTGGTCGATGCTAAAACAGCTATTTCTCAGTCCATTTTATGCTTAACCTCTATGAACAAAAAACCATTTTCTATAATTAGATATAAGGAATTAGGTATAATACCATGGTTATTTTCTTATAAGGATACACCTGAAATTAAAAATTACTACAAGGATATAATTAATCCTATAAAGGAGTATGACGACAAATATAATAAAGATTTATTAAAAACCCTAATTGCTTTTGTAGAATGTAATGGCGACTACAAAACTTGTTCTAGAATACTTTATCAGCATGAAAATACTATAAGATATAGAATATTGAAAATAAAATCTTTATTAAATTTAGAAGATTCCAGCATTGAGTTTTACGAAAAAATTTCAATTTGTATGAAGCTACACAAAATATATAACAATTTTTCTATATAAACTTTATATTTGTATAGTATATATTTTTATTAAAACACAAAAACCTTAGAATGAATTTTGCTTCAATCTAAGGTTTTTTGTTAACATTATTTATATTTTAATCTAATGGTTTATTTTTATTATTTACTTATTATATATATGAATTATAAATTTTAATATTTAAAAGGCAATTTCATTATAATGCCAGCAATAAAATTACTTCTCTTTAAATCTATTGCTTTATGTAAACAAAGTTCATGACAACATAAACATTCAATACATTTATCATAATCAATTGCTTTACTGCCTTTTTCTATAGCAGATACAGGGCAACTATCTACGCACATGTTGCAACCTTTACATTTTTTCAAATTAACTTTAGGTCTTGCCTTCATAAAATCAATTACACTTTTAACTGCATTATAGTTTTTTCTTTTATTACTATTATAATTTTTAGGAAATTTAAAATTATGTAATTTAGGCAATAAACTAAAATCCCCTAATAATTCTATTTTTTCTAAATTACTTTCCCCTAAATTCCTCATTTGTGCTTTTTTTAGGATTGGAATATTATCAACATCCATTCCTATCATTTTTGAAGCAACAGTATCTAAGGCTAAGGGATCTTCACTAATTAGAATCTTATTACTTTTGTAAACAGTTCCACCTGTAGGTCCTTCTCCTTCCATGCTTTCAATTCCATCCATTATATGCAAGTTGATTTTGCAACTTTTATTAATATCTACAATAACATCTCCAAAATCAAGTGGATTAGGAGCAATCTTGTGATAATATGCCTTTTTCAATCCTGGTATACATCCAAATAAATTTTTTACTGCACCAGTATACATTGCTGCCGAATGAGTCTTTAGTTTAGGAAGATTTATTACTATATCTGCATCAAACATGGGCTTTGCTATGTACATAGGTCCATAAACTAAGTTATCATCACATTTCACTACGCCCTCTTTGTCAAAACTTTTAATCTCAGCTCCTTCCTCTTTTGCCATTTTTTCAATACCTGAAGAAATAAAACTTTGATTTGTTGGAGCAATACCTGCTATAGCTCCTCCTGAAGAATCTCCAATAAAAACATTACATCCCTTTTCTTTTAAAATTTTAATTATACTTCTAATAAACTCCACATGCGTAATTGCACCACTATCTGAGGTTTTAGGACCTATTAGATTTACTTTAAGTAAAACATTGGCTCCTTTATGTACAAATTTTCCCCAACCCCCTAAGTTATCAATTCCTTCATTTATATTTTTTGTTAAAGCATCTATATTGTAATTTTCACAATTTTTTATTACAACTTTGCTCAAATCAATTCCCCCTCTTATTTTCTTATATAACTAATTAAATTATAGCCAATTCTTATCAATAATAGTGATTTATAATTTTATATATTAAAAACCTTAGAATGAATTTTACTTCAATCTAAGGTTATATATACAAAAGTTAGATACTATTTTGCTTGCCTTTTTATTAAAAATCTACTATTTAACTTATCTTTTCACTATTTGATTTGTTTTGGTCATATAAATGATCTAAATATAATTTAGTCTCTGATATAATCACTGGAGACAATGCAAGTAAAGCGATTAAGTTTGGCAATGCCATAAGACCATTTACTATGTCAGCTATAATCCATACCATTTCCAGTTTTAAAAATGCGCCAAGTAATACCATAAGTACAAATAAACCTCTAAATAAATTTATCTTTTTTACTCCAAATAAAAATTCAAAACATCTTTCTCCATAATAACTCCACCCAAGGATCGTTGTAAAAGCAAATAAACTTAAACTTATTGTTAAAAATATCGGTCCTAAATTTGGAAGTACTGATGCAAAAGCTGATTGAGTCATTAATGCTCCATTTAAATCACTTTGCCAAACACCTGAAATTATTAAAGATACTCCTGTTAAAGTACAAATTATTATACTATCTATAAATGTTCCTGTCATTGATATTAGACCTTGTTCTGCTGGCCACTTAGTTTTTGCTGCAGCAGCTGCAATTGGAGCACTACCAAGACCTGATTCATTTGAAAAAACACCACGAGCTATACCGTTTCTAATAGCCATAGATACAGTTGCTCCAATAAAACCTCCCGCAGCTGCTTGACCAGTAAAAGCACTTTTAAATATTAGCACAACTGTTTCTGGTATTAATGTATAAGATTTACCCAAAATAGTAAGACATATTAATATATATGCTACTGTCATAAAAGGAACTATTTTAGTTGCCACATTTGATATACTTTGAAGTCCTCCAAATACAACTAAAGCTACACAAATTGCTAATATTACTCCTGTTATTTTTGGATCTATATTAAAAGAACCTTGTACTGCATCTGTAATTGAATTAACCTGTGAAAAAGTCCCAATTCCTAAAAGTGCCACTAATATACCACTTATGGCAAAGAATGATGCTAAGGGTCTCCATTTTTCACCCATACCATTTACTATATAGTACATTGGTCCACCAGATACTTGATCATTTTCATCCTTAACTCTAAATTTTATAGCAAGTAAACCTTCTGAATACTTAGTTGCCATTCCAAAGAAGGCAGCAAGCCACATCCAAAATAATGCCCCTGGTCCACCAGCTTTAATTGCTGTAGCAACTCCAACTATATTACCTGTTCCTATTGTTGCTGCAAGAGCTGTACATAAAGCTCCAAAACTTGAAATATCTCCACTACCTTCATTTTCAGCTTTGAAAATCAATTTTAATGCTTTAGGTAATTTTACAATTTGTATTAATCCCAACCTAACTGTAAGATAAATACCTGTACCTACTAGTAAAATTAATAATGGCGGCCCCCATATAAAACTGTCCACTTGGTTTAATAAATTAAGAAAATCCATAAAAAACGCTCCTTTTGTCATTAAATAATTTAAGTACAAAATCACATAATCCTTTATGAATAAAGGCGAGAATAATTGCATCCTGTATACAATAACAATATACAGTTTGCTAAAAATATAATAATTACGAATATGTATGAATTGTAAAAAAATACTAAATCATAGAGATGATTTAGTATAGGATTTCATACATATTAAAGAAAAGCATAAAAATGCTTTATACATATATATATTCTCTGTCCTTTTGCCTGAGAGATTGAGCAATTAAGCCTTGCACCTTCGGCTCCCTTTACGGGTATCTCCAGAGTTTCCTATTCTTTACAGTCCCACTTTTATAAAAAGTACCTGAGAGTATAACTCCTTCGGTGTGTCCTAAGACAACTCTTCTGTAAAGCTTCATCAGATTATTGACTTGTTAACTTGTAATAATAATAGTATATTATCTTCTAATACTTGTCAAATAATTAATTTAAATTTTTATATAAAATTATTTTATATATTTGATTTAAGTAATAAGGATACTTCTTCATAATTATCAACATTTACATTTAACGATTGTCCTAATCTTACAACTTCAAAAATTAAACTATCAATTTCAGACTTATTTCCCTTTTTAATATCCTTTTGCGTAGAAGCAGTGGTATCCTTCGTTAACTTATCTAAAGTCTGCAAATTAGCTTCACAGCAATCAACATCCATTAGCCCAAGTGTCTTACCTATATTAAAAATTTCTTTATTAAGACTTATAAATTTTGATCTATAAACGCCTTCTTCTTGCATTTCCCCTGCATCAATATCATAATAAACACCACAAGCTGCATATGTGGAAATAAAAGAAAATTTTAAGAATGTATCTTTCCAAATACTATTAGATAATTTAGTGTCTATATTACATTCATTTAAATCATTTTTTATTTTCTTCAATAGTTCCATATCTACCTCTTGATTTTTTCTAGGACCAAAAACTACTTTAAATAATTTTCCTAGCTGAACAATATTTCCAGGAGAATCTACATAAGCTGATATGTACATACAACCATCTAAAACTATCCCTTTCTTTATTTTATCAGCAATTTTTTCACCTACGTTAAATCCATTCATAATGGGTATTATTACAGTATTTTTCTTACATGCATTTTCAACTATATATAGTATTTCATCTATGGAGTAAGTTTTTACACAAATAAAAATAACATCTGCTTTTTCATTGTATTCTTCTTTAGAAAATACTTTTATTTCATCTTTTAAATGAATTTCTCCCTTAATACCACTACTTAATATTAATCCATTTTTTCTAATTGCTTCTAAATTTCTTCCCCTAGATATAAAAGAAACTTGATTTTCTTTTTTCATTGCTAAAAATCCTCCGATAGATCCACCGGTTCCTCCACTTCCTATAATTAAATATTTCATTATTGTCCTCCCTAATTATTTATTATAAAAATATAGTAGCAAATAATTTGTTTATTGTATTAATTTTTTAATAAATAAAAAAATATGGGCTAAAAATAACCCATACTTCTTATTATGTTTCTATTCTTTTTTCTTTATACTTTATTGATTGACAAAATGAATATGCTATTAACCCTTGGGTAATCATGCCACTTACTACCCATACAAAACCACCTATCATTGGTAAAAGGCTTAGTAGTCTCACAATTAGTATACCAACTAAAAGTTGCAAGTATGGATTTTTATTCTTAAGTATTAACCTACCAAGCACTATTCCCATAATCACTGGTGATAAATAAATTACTATGAAGTACATAATTAGGGATATTACTCCAATAGGCAAAGCTATTATGGTTAGAAATAACAACAAACTAGCTATTGGCACTAATATAAATGATGCTATACCTCCTAAAACTATTGGAAGTGGTTCTTTCACTAATAAATCATCACTTTTTATAAAGAATTTTTTAAATATGGAGTATAATACTATTCCAAATATTAAAGATCCTAAAATCGATAGAATAGTTCCCAAACCTAAAAAAGCTTTTAGTTTATTCTCATTTGTCGAATTTTCTATCTTAGTATATTGTATGTCATCCATAGTTACATTGGAGTTCACAATAGGTTCCTTAGGTGAGTATACTTTTATATTTCCTGTGATTTCACCATTATCAGCGATAATTAGCTCATCACAAGTTACGTTAACATCACCATCAACCTTACCATTAATTATTATTGTATTACCTGTAGCGTAGAATCCTTGGCAAGTACCTTTAAAATTAATATTCTCACCTGAAACATAAACAGCTTTTGCAGTAGTTTCTTTCTCAATATTGATGTTTTGAGCAAAAGAAGTTATATTTTTCACATTTTTACTATTAATATTTAAGGTTTGCGCTCCACATCTTATATTGCCACTTAGCTCCTTACTTGTGATATCTATACTCTCTCCAAGAGCTATAACATCACCAGTTACATTATCTTTTACATTAATCTTTTTACCTGCAGAATAAATATCACCTAAAACTTCTTTTGATATATTTACATCTTCGTTAAAGGCTAAATAATTAGATGCACTATCTATGTTATCTGCAAATGCATTAACCGTTAATAAAAGCATCATTAACAACGTTAAAATAAAAACCCCTTTTTTCTTCATAAAAACATCTCCCCTTATTAACTTCTTGCTACTTTCTATTTATATAATCTTTGGTATCTGTTGGTAATTCTTTAATTTTCAATTTGTACTCAACATCTTCTTTTATAATTGAATAAACAATAGCAAATAAAGGTACACCTATTATCATTCCAACTATTCCTAAGAATTTACCTGCCACAAGTATGGCAAATAATATCCAAAATGCTGATATTCCAATTGAATCTCCTAGTATTTTTGGTCCAATAATATTCCCATCAATTTGTTGTATTATAAATACTAATAATAAGAATATTAAGGCTTTAGTTGGAGAAACAAATAAAATTATAATAAATGATGGTATTGCTCCAATAAATGGCCCAAAGAATGGAACTATATTAGTCACACCTATTATTACAGAAATTAATAATGCATATGGCATTCTAAATAATGAGAATACCACAAAACTTAATACTCCTATAATAGCTGAGTCAATTATTTTTCCACTTAAGAATTTACCAAAAGTTTCATTACTTCTATAAGTTAATTCAAATATTCTATTTGCAGTTTTAGTTGAGAACAATGCATATGTGATTTTTCTATTTATAGCAAAGAAGTTTTCTTTATCTATTAATAAATATACAGAAATAATAATTCCAAGAACTATATTCCATATACTTGATGCAATTACTTTTAACATATTACCTACAATAGGGATTATTTCCTTTGCAAAATCCATAATAAATTTTATGTATTTATTAATTTGTTCTTGTATTAGTACCGTATATTCAGGACTTATGTTTGTTTCACTCATTAAATCATTAAATAACTTAGTAACATTATCTACATATTGAGGAACCTCATTAACAAATCCCATTATACTTTGTATTAGTTGTGGAACTATAAAGTGTACAAATAAGTAACCTATACCAATAGCCGTTAAATATGTTAATAATAACCCTATACTTCTTTTTTGTCCTTTTCTTAAATTTTTGAACCACTGAGCTTTACCCAACATCTTTACTTCATAAAGATTTAAAATAAAATTTAGTAGATAAGCAATGGCAAATCCTATTATAAAAGGATAAAATATCCCAATGGCAATACTAATTCTTTCACTAAAAGATCCCATTTGAGAAGCTACAAAATAAAAAATTATACTACAACAGATTACTATTAATGCATATACTGATATAGTATTGTACTTTGAATTCCAATTTACTTTCATATTTTTTCTCCTGATAAATAATTATTTTTCATTCTACTGAGACTGAATAATAACCGTAACTAAAATTGTTAATGTTAAAATAAGCAACAATGCTTTTTGAAAAAACTTTCCTTGAGATTTATTATTACGATTATCGTTTTCGTATCTTTGTAAAGTACTTATACTATTCTCTTCAATATCAGCTTTAACATACATAAACTTACTCAAGTCAATTAATACTTCTTTAACATTATTATATTTTTCAGCTCTCCTAATAAGTTTTTTGACCATATTTACTAAGGCAATATTTTCAGTGTTAATAGCCACAGTATTCCAATCAATCCCTCTATCAATTAATTTTAACATGTCCCCCTCATTTTTACCAATACCAAAAGGCATTTTCTTAAAAATTGCATCAAATAGAATTACCCCTAAGGAAAAAAAATCACTCTCTTTGTCTGTGTAATCAATATTGATTTGATGAGGACATAAAAATCCTATACTATTATCTTTCCTAATATTAACCCCTTTATTAGCTTGAGTTATACCAAAATCATATATTTTAACATTATAATTTTCATCTACAAAAATATTATCTTCTGTTAAAGATCCATGATAAAGTCTATGATTATAAGATGTATCTAACGCTCTTAGAATTTTTCTAGATATTTTAACTATACTATTTAAATCCATATAATTACCTTTTATTACTTTTCTAAGTTCTATTCCAGCAAAAAATTCACTTACTATATAATAGCACCTTTCATTTTCAGTATAATATGTTCCCAAATCTAGTATTTTAGCAATATTAGCAGAATTAATTTGTAATAAAGTCATTGACTCATCTATTAAATTAGGTAAGAATTTTTCATTAATATACTTATTGTCTTTTATAATTTGAATAAAAACTAAAACATCCTCTTGTAAATCTCTAGCCTTATAAAATTTACCAAATACAATTTCTTCATCATTGTCCAATACCACATATCTATTAGAAATATATTTCAATGAATCCCCCCCCTTTTTCGCATATCATATATAAATTATACCAATATATGTCATCCTTTTCTATATTTACCAAATACCTTTATATAAAATTTTAGCAAAACAGTTGAAAGGTATAGTTAAATTTTTTATATACAAAAGATATTGCCTAAAAATAGTAAGATAATCCCACAAAAAGAAAAGATGAACTCTTGTAGAGTTCATCCCGTTATTATTCCTTATACACACTTGTATAAATATATGATGTTTTGCTTTTTCCATTTTCAGTTATAGTTCTATATGTTTTGGCAGCAGGTCTACCATTATAAGTAAAATTATCAATTTTTATATTTACACCAACTTTGTCTTGAGATGCACCATATACTGCTGCAACAACACTACTTCCACTTCTATAACTTTGAATATACACTGCATGATCAAAGTTATTAGTGAATTTTAAATCACTATCTCCATCATTAACCATGGCATCTCTACCTCTAGGAACATATGCAGATGTTTTAGAATGATTTCTCACTTGATCTATTTCTAATCCTGACAATAAAGCTGCATTAAATAATGTAGTAGACGTTTGACATACTCCTCCACCTGGTGCGTCTTCATACTGATCCCCTATTATAACAGAGGCCTTCTTATATCCATTACTAAGAACTCTCATTCCTGTATGTTCATTGTACGAAAATGTTTCTCCTGGTTTTAGTATAACGTTATTACATCTTTGAGCTGCTAGCCCTATATTATATGATCTTTCTACTAAGGCAGAATTAAAAGTCGTTGAAAATGAAGCTAAACATGTATCTATACTCGATACGTCTTCAGTAGATATTTTTGGTTTTGTGACACTTACTTTTAAGTCTATAGTCCCGTATTTTTTGTTATCTAAAGCTTCCATAACTAATTTTTTGTTTTCTTTTGTTTTAAATTTCAAACCAGTTCTTGAAGGATTAACTCTTATGGTACCACCTATACTTACTGATGCGTTTTTAGAATTTTGATTAATTTCATTAGCAAACTTATCTAGATATTTATCAAGTTTTTCTTCATCATAAGTTACTTTTATAGTATATTTTTCTCCTTCTGATTTTAAACTCATATAAGAAGCAATATCATTAAAGTAAGAACCTGTTCTTGTGCTATTATAAGCTTTTTCTACTAATTCTTTAGTATTATAGTTTAAATCGATATCCTCAAATACAATTTCATAATTATTATTATCATAACTCAAATTTAAATTTTGTGGCTTGTATTTTTTATTTATAGCTTCAATAGCCTCTTCTTTACTCATATGAGATACTTCTACCCCTTGTATAAAAATATTGTCAGCTATTTTTCCATTATATAGAGAGTTTTTAGTAAAAGAATTCAAAGCGATACAAATAATTACTATTATAATACCTACTGCTATTCCCACTCTTTTATATATTTTACTTTTGTCTTCTTTAGCTGACTTATTTTTTATATCGTCACTCATAACATCACCTCATCCCTACAAAGGATTATATTTTATAATTAACTTATAAACAACAAATTTTTTCAAGATGTAACTATATTGTTACACATTTTCCCACTAAAACATTATATTTTTTCACATAAAAAACCTATACTTAATATTTACCTAAGTATAGGCCTCCTTAAATATTTTATTTATAAATAATTCATTTAATTAATGTATTCTTTCTTTTTTTATTCCAGTAAATCTGCCTGAATCAGCTACAAATACAAACCCCATTTTATTATATATTTCGTTTAATTGTATTAATGTCACTTCACCTTTTTTTATATTGTCTAAAGTTATATCTTCTATTCTTTTTTCATTAGTTATTAATGTTCCCATAATTTATCACTCCTAAAAATTAATAATTTTAATTCATTATATTAATATGCTTGTACTAATATGATAAGTTTTAAAGATAATTTTATTCAAACGTCCGCTCCAAATGTTCGTTCTGTACTTTTATTATACGCGAACATTCATTCGTTTTCAAGTATATTTTTATTTTTTGTAAAAATTTTTAGTTAATAATATTAAAATACTATCTTATGTAGATTTATCAATATTTTACTGTTAAAATTAAATTGAAAACTTTTTTAGTTTTAATCTAATAAATACTTTTAAAGGAGTGAATTCATATGAGTCGTGTAGCAGTAATAAGCGCTGTTTTAGATGAACCAGAAAAATGCCAACAAGAGTTTAATAAAATTTTAGGTGGATTTAAGGGAATTATTAAAGGAAGAATGGGTATTCCTTTCGATGATGAAGGAGTATCTGTCATAGCAGTTACTGTTGTAGGTGATATGGATACAATAAATAATTTGACAGGTAAATTAGGAAAAATACCATCTGTATCTGTTAAAACAAGTGTTTCAAAAAAGGAAATAAAAGGTTAGTTTTTACGAGTAACATATATGCCTATTTGAAGAGCATATATAGAACATATGTTATCATAATGAATAGTTTTTATGAGTATTTAAAATCAATAAATTTTCGTATTGTTTTTTTGTTATAAATATATTTTTTTTTACATAATAATTAGCCATGTTTCTTGTTTTTTTCAATTATCCTATAGTATTATTATGTTAAAGGGAATATAAAAGGGGGAGGGGCAATGAAACAAGCTAATGTAGATAATACAATAAAATTCATTGAAAAAAAGACTGAATATGAAGGCAAAAATAAGATTTCTAAACTGCATATTAGTAAGCTAAGTAAAAATCACAAAATCATTGGATATCAAGAGCATAAGAAAATGAAAGCCCTTGAGTCTAGAAAGCAAAAACTTTTCAGTTCTAAAATATTTAAGTTTAGGAAAAAAATCCTTGGAATTATCATAATAGTATCAAGTGTATTTGTTGGTATGTATTTATGGCAAAAATTCTATAGTCCTTCCTATGTTCAATCAGATGATCATAACTTTAAGGTAGAAACTCAAAACTTATCAAATTCTGATGTATCAACATACTCTTATATTGTAAAAGAGGCAATACAAGGTACTTTAGGAGTAAAATATAAGGTTAATGTTGAACAACTTCATAAAAATGGTAACTTAGTCTTTGCTAGGGGATATTTCAATGTCCCAGACAAAGGTGATATAAATTTCGATATGATACTAAAAAATTATTCACCATCTTCTTTAAAGATTAATGGTGAAGAATACTTAAAAAAATAAGGTGCATTTAGCACCTTATTTTTTTATATTATTTTTTACATCTTTTACATTATCTTTAACAGCTTTTCCTACATTTACGCCTGTATTTATAGTTTCTTTTGCTACATTTCCTACTCCATTAATTACATCTTTTCCTACATTTACGCCTGTGTTTATAGTTTCTTTTGCCACATTTCCTACTCCATTTATAACCTCTTTACCTACATCAGTAACAGGTTTTGTAACTTTTGCCATATAACACATCTCCTATACAATAATTTTATTATAAAGTTTTTTACAGTATATTATATGACAAATTAATTATATTGTTCCTATATTAAATTATCTATTTTACAATTTATATTTTTTTATTTAAAAATAAAAACAAGGCTTAGCCTTGCTTATAATTATTATTTTAATATTTCTATTGTTATTGTTCTAACTCCCCAATTGTTACAAGCTGATGAAGTGTTCATATATATATCTATCTTATTTCCTTTTATTCCTCCACCGCAATCTTCTGCTGTGAATACTTTATCTAATTCCTTAATATATACTTTTGTTCCGTATGGTATAATTTTTGGATCCACTGCTAAGGTTCCATATTTTGCCTTAGTTCCTGCAGCTGTATATCCTCCACCTGTATAGGCATAAGCTTTCACTTTTAGTTTCCCCTTAACATTTAAAGATGAACTTGCTTTTTTTATATATTTTCCACTAGACCATCCTGTCTTATTACTATACTTAACTTTATGCCATCCATTTTTAGTAGATAGTATTTTAACTTTTGTTCCTTTTTTAATTTTTCCTATTGATTTATATTTAGTTGAAGCACCAGATCTAATATTAACTGTTGCTGTTGTTGTTCCACTTGCAGTTGCAGCTTCTACCTCTATTGGCTTTATGATACCCATAATCATTACTAATGCTCCTACTATGGCAGTAACTTTTAAAGTTTTTTTAAACATATATTTTCCCCCTATATTAATTTTTAAGGTTATTATCTCAGTTTAAAATTATTTAGTCTTTAATCTATGTTTTATCATTCCTATACATATATAGTATTACATTTTAGTAACTATTTAAAGCTTTTTTGGAAAAAAGTTACAGATAGGTAACATATATTTTTATTTGCCATTTTATACATACGCTACATATAAGTATTTACAATAGTTTCGTGAATATCAATTTAAAATAAATATTTTTATATTTTTTCTTCTTTGTAACTTTTAATTTACAATTTGTAAATATTTTATCATTCACTTTTTATAGTCTATAGAGATTATAGTATATGTTTACATAAAAAAAGCTAAGGTTAACTTAGCTTTTATTTTAAAATATAAATTGTTATGTTTTGAACTCCCCAATTTAAACACTCTTTTTCTGTATTCATATAGATATCGATTTTGTTTCCTTTTATTCCTCCACCGCAATCTTCTGCAATAAAAGTTTTATCAAACTCAGGTATGTATACTCTAGTTCCATAAGGAATAATTGTTGGATCTACAGCTATTGTTCTACCAAAAGTAGGATTTGTACCTGTAGCAGTTATAGTTCCAGTATAATAAGCATATGCTTTAACTTGCATGCTATAAGATATATCATTAGAACTTTCTGGTTTGTTAGTTACTGAATCTAATTCACTTTGTGATTTTAAGTAAGCAGAAGAACAATAACCAACTTTTCCACTTGATAGCTTAACTTTATACCAATTACTATTTGTACGCTCTACTATACTTACATTATCCCCTTTATAAACTATTCCTATAATGCTATTTGATGTTGATGTTCCACTTCTAACGTTTAAATTTGCAGTAGCTATTAAACTATCTATAACTGTAACATCATTATTTGAATCATTAGAATTGTTTGCCGAATCACTGTTACTTTCTTTTAAATATTTATTACTCGAATACCCTATAGTTCCATCACTTAATTTAACTTTATACCATCCGGAACTGTCAACGCCAAGCATCTCTACTGTATCATTTTTCTTAATATACCCTATTTTCTCATATTTTGTTGAACCACCTATTCTTACATTTACACCCCAAGTTGCAACAAGCTTTTTGCCTGTAGTAGGTAAACTATTTGAAGAGTCTTTTATTGTAACATAATCTCCACTTACCCATCCATCCTTACTTTTATACTTAATTTGATACCAACCATCTTTTGAAGATACAATATCCACCTTATCTCCTTTGCTAAGTCCACCGATAACATTGTATGATGTTGATGGCCCACTTCTAACATTAAGTGAATACACTGTCACTTCTCCAACTTTAGAATCTGCATATACATTACTTGCACCTAATGCAAAAATTGCAGATGTAGCTGATAATGCTGCTATTGCATATTGATTTTTTTTATTAATCATTTTTCCCCCCACAAATTTAGTTTTTACTATATAAATTCACCATAATTATCCATTTAATAATATCTTATCTTAATTTCATTTAATTTTAAACATATTAATCAAAAAATTCTTATAAAATTTTAGTTTTAGTTTTTTTTGGTAAAAGTTCACTAATTATATTTTTAATTTTTCATATACTATTTAAAATATAGTTTTTATGGAGGATTGATTATGGCAGAAAAAAATTATCAAATAGCATCTATTACTAAATCTGAAGAAGCTGCAATAAAAAAAGCAGAGGCTGAAGTAAAAAAAGAAACCGGCAAAGATTTTGTAATGATTGCTTGGGAAAAAGAATAATTTATTGTAATAAATAAGGACATCATAATATTTTATGATGTCCTTTATATGCATTAGATGGATTTATCTTTAGATTATTTTTTAATTTTCTTTTTCTAAATGTTTTAATTGTTATTTATAAAGTTAAATTGTAATTAATTTTTTAATTGTAAGTTGTAAAATATAAAATCATATATAATTATAACTACCTCATAGTTATTTAAAACACTTATGTACAATATTATTATCCACCTAAGCATATTTTATTATAAGCATGAGATTTCCATCCCATATCATAATAAACTAATCAATATTTATATAAGTTTCATTATTAGCTTTATTAATAGCTACTTCTAATTCTATTACTTCTTTATTTAGATTTTCTATTAACTTTTCCATATCTTCTCTATGAAAATTTAATTCTGTAACTTTATAATATACAGAAGTTGCTGCAGCATCTACTTTTCTTTCTTTGTTAACTTTTACATTTTGTAATAATTCTTCAAGTTCAAAGGCTAATTGTCTTTTTAATTTAACTTTATTTAAAGCTCCTTGAATAGTTATTGTTTCTCCTAGTACTTGTATTTCTGTAGTATTGTTTGCATAAGCAACAGCTGTTTTTATTTTTTCTATATTATTAGATAAGGATATCAGCTCATTAAGTTCTTTATTAAAATCGAATTTCTCGTCACAATCAAACCTTGTACCGTCAGATTCTAATATATACGTAATGCTGGCTTTTTTTCTATTTATAACATTAGGTGACTTATATCTATAATTTCTTTCTATCTCTGCTACTTTAATCATACCTTGATTTATTGTAAGTTTTTCCATTAATAAATTCCCCCTTATCTATTACTTTTGTTAAGTCTAATTATTACACACAATCATTGAATTTTCAATATCATTAAGACTCTAATTAATATGATTTAATTAGCTTTCATTTGCAATTTCTATAAATTTTTTTAATAAAGCTTCACCATAGTTTTGTTCTTCAACTTCATTATATATTTTTTTGTAATTTTTTCCATTATTAATTATGTTTTCTTTATCAAATTTTATATATTCTTTAGTTATCTCAGCTAAAAATTCTGGATGAAATTGAGTTCCCCAAATATGATTTTCATATGAAAATGATTGAGTGGAGTCATTATCATTATATGCTAAAAGTTTCGCTCCTTTTGGCAATTGTAATACACTTTGAGAATGTGTCTCATATCCTTTGAATATTTTAGGCAGTACCCTAAATAGTCTATCACTTTGACCATCTTCTGTTAATAAAATATCTACCATGCCAACTTCCATTCCTTTAGGATTATATCCTACCTTTCCTCCAAGTACATCTGCTAAAATTTGATGCCCATAGCAAATGCCTAGTACTGGAATATTAGTTTTAATGACTAGCTTTAACCACTGTGAAATTTTAACACTCCAAGGTTCATAATCAGAAACCATTGAGTGAGAACCAGTTATTATAATTCCTTTTATATTTTCTAAATTAGGTGGTTCTTCTTCTTTATGACAATTAACAACTACAATTTCACCCTTATTAATTTCACTTTTTTTTATAATATGTTCATGAAAATCTCCATATTTGTTTAGAATTGAGTCTAATGTTTCTCCCATTTTTAATATAACTATTTTTTTCAAATCTTTCACCCCTAAAAAAAGTGAATAATTGCTTTATTCACTTTTATTTTTTATTTAATTGTATCAGTATAATTATATTAAAATCATAATATCTCTAAGTAATTTTAAATTATTTATTTGCTGGTATAAATTTTATAGCCGCAGAATTAATTGAAAGAATATTATTTCTTAAATCCTCCAATGTATCATTTAAAACATAACCTAGGTGTATGTCACTATTTTTACTTCTTACTTCAATTTTATTTACAATTTCTTCATCTTTTATAAGTTTTATTAAGTTATTATTTATTGCTTTTGAAAATGTAGGCCATCCATAGTTTTTATTGATTTTATCTTTTGATGAAAATAAAGGAGTATTATCTACTATATCTACATAAACTCCTTCACTAAAATTATTACAATATTGATTTTTAAAAGGTTCTTCTCTTAATTTATTTTGTGTTACTTCATATTGCAACTTATTTAAATTTCTCTTGGCATAACTTCTTTTTAAATATTCATATCTACCAGAAAATCTAAAATATTCTCTATATAATAGTGGATTTTTTTTGTAGAAATTTTGGTGAAACTCTTCTGCTTCATAAAAGGTTTTAGCTTCATATAGTTTTGTCGCAATCAAATCACCAAATATATTACTCTCTTCTAAATCTTCAATATACTTTTGACTCTGTCTCCACTGATCTATATCATAATAAAAGATAGCAGTTTTAAAGCAATGTGATTTATCTCCAAATTGACCTTCTTCATCAGTTGGGTCAATGGAATTAAAATAAACTTCAAGAAGTTCATTGTAAGTTAAAATCTCATCATCATAAGTAATTTTTACAACTAAAAAATGCTTATTATCTTCTTTTGAAACTATCTGGAAGGTTGGGTTTTTATTTGTACCTCCACTATAACCTACTTTAACTTCCTTTACACCATTTAGTTTCTCAAATGGTTCAACCATACACCAGAAGCATCCTCCTGCAAACATTGCAGTTTTCTCCATAAAAAATCAACTCCTTGGTAAATTTTATTTATTTTCCCCAATAGAGTTGATTTTTAATCTTTATAGTAAATTAATTTTTATAGGCATAAAATATAACAATGTTATTTAGTAAAAATTCTAATCATTTATAATTGTATATTAAAAAACTTATTAATTCAACTAAAAAAAATAATTCTATTATATAATTTATCAATATACTTGTTTTATTTGAGGAAATATACCACAATATAACATATATCAAGCTTTTTAGGAGGTAAAATATGAGCAAGTTAAAAATAGGACTAATTCAGATGAAAGTTTGTGACAATAAAGAACAAAATCTGATTAAGGCTTCTCAATTAGTCTCAAAAATTTCTATTGAAAAACCTGACATTGTTATTTTGCCAGAAATGTTTTCTTGTCCTTATGCTTCATGTAATTTCCCTATTTATGCAGAAGAGGAAACAGGTAAATCATTTAATTTCTTATCAAACGTAGCAAAAACTAATAACATATATTTAGTTGCTGGCTCTATTCCAGAAAGAGAAGGAAATAAAATTTATAATACTTCTTATGTTTTTAACAGACAAGGAGAAAAAATAGGAAAACATAGAAAAATGCATTTATTTGATATCGATATAAAAAATAAACAAAAATTCAAGGAGTCAGATACTTTATCTGCTGGTAATGAGGTAACTGTATTTGACACAGAGTTTGGTAAAATAGGCTTATGTATTTGTTATGACTTTAGATTCCCTGAACTTTCAAGACTTATGGTTAATAAAGGTGCTAAAGCTATAATAGTTCCTGCATCTTTTAATTTAACTACAGGTCCTGCCCATTGGCATATTATGTTTAAATCTAGGGCTATAGATAATCAAGTTTTTACCATCGGATGTTCTCCTGCTAGAGATTATAATTCCTCTTATATTTCTTATGGCCACTCATTAATAGTTTCTCCCTTTGGGGAAATTCTTGAAGAGTTAAAGGAAGAAGAAAGTTTAGTTACTTACACAATTGATTTAAATTATGTAGATCAAGTAAGAGAAGAACTTCCTCTACTTCATCATAGAAGAAAAGATATATATGAATTAGTTGAAAAATAGCAAAATTAAAGAGTATTTTCATTACTATCAAGTTATGTAAATACTCTTTTTTAATTTATTATTTTTTATTATTAAAACTTAAAACTTTTACTTCTTTTTTATCCGATAGAGTACCTTCTTTAAGCCCCATTAGTATCTCTAAATCATCACCATATAAAATCATATTTTCATTATATAGTTTTTCCATCAATGTATTTTTACTTACTATGTTGTTATCTAGTAATAATTTATAAGCTTTTCTAAGACAAGTTGGATGAGTTGCTTTAACATTATCCAAAGGTTCTTCTTTATGCCATCCATTTTTATTTATTTCATTCATTAGATAATTATATTTTTTATAGTTTATTAGACCTAATGCATAAGCTCTATATAAAATTATAGTAAGTGGTACCATAAATTTAGATTTAACTTCTAAGTAAGACTGTAATTCATTAGGGTTAGATAATTCTTCTATTAATCTGCTCTTTGGTAATAAAAGAGCAGAAGCAAAGTCATCCTTATTAAATCTTTTAGCTGGTATATTTAACTCATTGCTTATTATAAATGCAAATTCATAAGCTAAATCGTAATTTCTTATAGCTAAAGAATTTTTATCATGACCAAGTGATACTATATATTTTTCTTTTTCATTTATACTTTGTTTTTGTGAGTATGGAGAAGCTCCTCTTCTATCTATATTCATAGCGGTGATTACTACTCCTATAGCTTCCATAAATGATACCATATTTATTAAAGGTTCTTCACCTAATTCGTAGAATTCTCTACATTTCTCTGCCAACGCTTCCATAGATAAATTTCTGTTCATGTTATCTGGAAGTTGTATTTCTGGAAATTGAATATAATTTTCAAAGAACAAATAAAGTTTGTGTATCATTACTAATTTTTCTCTATATGAAATCTCTTCATTTCTTTGTATTGTTGACTGTGGATTAAAATGAGCACCTAATACATTTACTTTTATATTTTCATTTCTATAGAAGTAATCTCTTGGAAAATGTAGTACATTTGATAGTTTTAGTGCATTTTCCACCGTTGGTTTATATTTATTTTCCTCAAAAGCTAATATATCTTTTTTATTTATATTTGTTTCCTTAGATACTTGATCTATAGTTTTTCCTCTGTATATTCTAGCTATTTTAAGTCTTTTACCATTAAATAGTTCTTTCTTCATATTTTATGGTCCTTTCATAGTTGTTTTTTTCATTCAACTTCTTATTATACTTAATATGTAACATCTTTTCAAATAATAAATTATTTAATAGTAGCAATTTAATGCTAAATTGATTTTATTTTAATTTTTATATAATCAAATAATGAAGTTAAATTATTATTATTTTTTCCACCACCTTGCGCAAGAGCTTTACTTCCGCCACCTTTACCATCAACTAATTTAATACTATCTTTTAATAATAAATTCATATCTATTTTTTCCAGATTCTTTGAACATGCAAATAATAAATTTATTTTATCCTTGTTTTTTAAAGCAAACAATCCAATATTATCATCTGTTTCTGTTATTTTATTTGCTATTTTGTTTATATAGTTCATATTTTTATTTTCATAAATTTTAATTATAATATTCATGTTATTAATCTTTTCAGCTTCTTCAATCATTTCTTTAACTTCATAATTACCTATTATTTCTTCTAATTTCTTGTTTTCTTTATTTATTTCATTTAATTTATTATTTAAATTTTCTATACCCTTATAAGCATCTTCCTCATTACTACTAAGTAGCTTACATATTTTATTTAAGTAATTATCTCTTTTTAACATTTCATTTATAGCTTTTGTCCCACATGAAAATTCAATTCTCGTTGCTTTTTTATATTTTTCAAATTTCTTTATTTTTATAACTCTTAAATCTAAAGTATTTTTTACATGAACACCACAACATAAATTCATATCTAAATCTCCAAATTTTACAACTCTTACATCATTACTTAGTTTGGACAAATCATCTTTTATTTTTAATTTTTTAGCCTCTTTTTTATTTATATTTAGAATTTCTACACTTATGTTTTCTCTAATAATTTCATTACACATATTTTCTATTTTCATAATATCATCTTCTTTAAAAAATCCTTCTATATCAACAGTAGAAAATTCTTTTCCTAAATGAAAACCTACAGTTTTTGCATTATATTCATTATTAAAACAAGCCGATATAACATGTTGACCAAAATGATGTTGCATGCCATATTCTCTTCTATCCCAATCAATTTCACATTTCACCTTATGAATTCTATTTGGTTTTTTATCTAATATATGATAAATTTTATCATTTTCTTCATAAACATCTATTACAAATATATTATCTATAGTTCCTAGATCGCAGTATTGACCTCCACCACCTGGGAAAAAAGCTGTTTTATTTAACATAACATGATACTTATTATCCACTTCTTTAACTTCTTCTATTTCAGCAATAAAACTTTTAATATATGAATCATCATAAAATAACTTTTCCATTTTTATCTCCATTTCAATTTATTTATTGTTTATTTTTAGCATTATTAGTTAATTATAACTATAAAATTATTAATTTAATAGTTTTTCTTGTGCAAAGCTTTTAACTATGACTATAATTTAAATAAACTGTTTAAATAAGGAGAAATATATGGATAAAAAAGAAAAAGTTTTAAAGAAATTAGATGAACTAAATATTAAATATAAAGTAGTAGATCATCCTCCTGTTTATACTATCGAAGAAGTGGAAAACCTTAATTTAGAGGAAAAAGGTCATATAGTTAAAAATCTTTTTTTAAAAAATTCCAATGGAAAGAGTCATTATCTTGTGGTACTAAAGGGTGATAAAAAAGCCGATTTAAAATCAATAAGATCACAAATTCAATCTAGCGCTCTAAGTTTTGCTTCAGAGGAACGATTAGAGCAGCATTTAAATCTTTTAAAAGGCGCTGTTACTCCCCTAGGTATAATCAATGATGAAAAACACTGCGTAAATGTGATAATAGATGATGACTTAAAAAATCAAAACATTATTGGAGTTCATCCCAATGTAAATACTTCCACAGTTTTTATAAGTTATAATGACATGATAAAATTTATAAGTGATTGTGGAAATGAAATTATGTATGTTAATATATAGTGATAAAATCATTTTACAAATTTATAAAAAATAAGCTCTACTATCTAAACAGATAATAGAGCTTATTTTTACTTATTAATGCCTTGGAATACAAACTTTCCAGATTTTCCACCAGTTTTTTCAACTAAATGAATATCCGAGATTACCATATTTTTATCTATAGCCTTACACATATCATAAATAGTTAAAAGTGCCACATTAACTCCTGTTAATGCTTCCATTTCTACACCAGTCTTACCTGCTAATTTAACTAAAGAAATAGCTGTAATACTTTTTTCTTCTTCATTAAATTCAAAATCTATTTTTGACTTTGTTAACATTAAAGGATGACACATAGGAATTAAATCTGATGTTTTTTTAGTAGCCATTATTCCTGCTACTCTAGCTACTCCAAGAACATCTCCTTTTGCCATATTTCCTTCAACTATCTTTTTATATGTTTCATCATTTACAAATATTTTTCCACTTGCTATAGCTTGTCTTTCTGTAATATTTTTCTCCGTCACATCTACCATTATAGCATTTCCATTTGAATCAAAATGATTTAGTTTTTTTTCCATTTTTAATCTCCCCTATTTAGTAATACTCATTAAGGATGCTTTGTATTTTATCCTTATCTAATACTTCTGCTTTCCCCACATTTCCATCCATCATTTCCCATACATAGTTATGAACCTCCACTGCATTGGAAAAATCTCCAGATTTCCATTTTGTTAAAGAATTTCTTAGATGCATTCTATCATAATTATCTTTAATTTCTTCAACACCTTCCAAAGCCAATTTTATGGTTTTGGGTGTAACTTCACTACATTGCCATTTATATTCAGCTTTAACCAAAGTATTTGCTAGAGAATGAATAAGTTTAATTGCTTCGTTATTACTTCTAGGCTTTACAACATCTTTCTCTTTTATATAAATAGTTTCCATAGATGAAGATTCACTTCCTTCAATAACCTCCTTCCCGATACCAATAAATGATTTTAAATTATCAATTTGAATAAATTCATTTATATTTTCAAAAACACTATAAACTTTTGGAATTTTTATAAAAACCTTTGGATATATTACTCCTATTACTGGTAATATAACTATACAAACAAGTATAAAATCTAAAATTTTATATCTTATATTTTTTCTTTTTTCCTTTTTCAATTCTTTAAAAGGTATCTTAACACTAGTTTCAAGATTTTTAGGAATATGTATTAAATCCAAAGTAGTATTATCTATAGTAAATTCTTTTATGTACTTATCTATATCTTTATCAATATTTTTCTCTATTTCTAGATTATCAAAGTCTATATTACTCAAAAGATTATTATCTAGCTTCACATTTGTCATATCCAAAATCTCCCTTTACGTTATCTTTCATGAATTTTAAGGAATTTCTAAGATATAATTTTACAGTACTTTCATCCATATTAAGAATTTCTCCCACCTCTTTATAGGACATATTATAAAAATATATTAAGACAACTACATTCTTCAAATGAATATCTAGCAAATCCATTCCTTTAAATATATCAATGTATCCATTTTCATCTATATAGTCATTGTTATCTTCTTGTTCTACCATTCCCATCTCTTCTAAATACTCATTTATATGCTTTATTGTAACTTTTGTTATGTATATTTCAAAACTATCATATTTGGGCAGCATATGAAGGTTATTATTAATATAAAGAACAGTTCTTTTCATTATGTTTTTTGCATCTTCTTCATATTTAGTATGAAGAAAAGCTAATTTATAGATATATTCACTATTTTTTATCATAAGCTTTTTATAAGCTTTTTTTTCATTGTTAATAACTTTTTTTAATAAAGTTTTTCTCATAAAAATCTCCTCTCAAATGAATCACTTTCAATAAAAATGTCAGTATTTTTAAATATTCCCTTTAAGTTATTTTACACTTTTTTACACATATCTTCAAGAATTGTAAATCTAAATAGATATTTTATTTATACTTTTTATTCTCCTTTACGCATATAAATAATGTATAAATTTAAAATACTATTTTCTATATATTACAAGGAGATAATTATGAAAAGAAGAAACTTACTGATAAACGTCATATTGCTCACCGCTTCCACTATGACTCTTGGTTTTATAGCTATGGCTTTTCGGGTGTATTTATCAAACAAAATTGGTGCAGAAGGTATGGGTTTATTCCAGCTTATTATGAGCATTAATATTGTATGCCAAACTCTAGCCATATCTGGTATAAGAGTTACTATGACAAGACTTGTAGCAGAAGAACTAGGAAAAGGCAATGAACATTTAGTGAAAAACATTGTAATAAAGGGACTTTTATATACTTTGTTTTTCAGTATATTAACAGGAATTCTATTATTTAACTTATCAGAGTTTATATCTATCTCGTGGATTCAAGATGAAAGAGCCATTATTCCACTAAAAATTTTATCTTGTTCACTACCTTTTGTTGGAATATCCTGTTGTTTAAATGGATACTTCTATGGCTGTAGAAAAGTAGTAAAATGTATAAGTGCAGATATTATTGAAACATTAGTAATGATAAGTATTGTATCTCTATGCATAACATCTTTTTCCACTGGAAGATTAGATTATACTTGTGCTCTTATAGCTGTAGGAAATTCTATTGGAAATATATGTGCAGCATTTTATTCTTACATATTATACACTTTCGAAAAGAAGCATTTTAAATTATGTAAAAACACTACAAATAAATATTCATTTTTTAAGATTATAAGAGTTGCAATACCTTTAGCATTTAGTGCTTATATACAAACTTCACTGAAAACTGTAGAAGACATTTTAATTCCAAAGTCTTTAAGGCTTTATGGTTCTTCAGGGTCTATGTCACTATCAATTTTTGGTATGGTAAAAGGAATGGTAATGCCTCTATTAGTATTTCCATCTATATTTTTAGCTTCTTTCTCAACATTAATTATTCCTGAAATTGCCGAGGCAAATGCACTAAACAAAAAAAACACTGTAAATTATATAATTTCTAGGGTAATTAAATTTACCATGCTTATTGCAGTATTTGCTACAGGAATATTTATTGTTTTTTCAAATGAATTAGGAGTAGGGCTTTATAAAAGCGAGGAAGTTGGTTATTTACTTAAGATTTTAGCTCCTTTGATTCCTTTTATGTACTTAGACAAAATAGTTGATGGCAGTTTAAATGCTCTAGACTTACAGGTTACAACATTAAAATACAATATAGTTGATATGTTTGTAAGAATTAGTGCAATAACTTTTTTAATACCTAAATATGGTATAAAAGGTTTTGTATTAGTTTTGTTCATAAGTACAACATTTAACACATCATTAGGAGTAATAAAAATATTAAAAGTAACAAAACTTAAATTTGACATACTTGACTGGATTTTAAAACCAGCTTTGTCCATAACCTTGTCTAGTTATGCTACAAAGATTATTCTTTATTGTTTACATATTGAGAACTCAATTTTTATAAGTATTATATTAGATTTATTTATTTATTTTATAATGCTTATTTTATTTAAAGCAATTAAAATGAAAGACCTTCAATGGTTTGCGGATGGATTTAAAAAGGATGTAAAAAATGGAAAATGGGAGACCATGGGACTTTACAAACAAATATAAAAGAGTTTGCTAAATGCAAACTCTTTTATTATTGTATGTTATATAAAAAATCAACTATATTTCTCACTGTTGTATCCATTTGTTCATCATTACTTATTAAAGCTTCCTCATCTCCACTATACATTCCATAGTTTGCAAATTGAGAATGGTTAGCTCCTTCTATTTCTACATATTTTGTATCTTTTGGTAGTTGTGTTTTAGAATTAATTAATTCTTTATAATCTACAATATTATCTTTACTTCCCCAAAGAGATAATACCTTGAAACCTAATTCACTTATATTTTCTCTTGGATATGATGATATTAATACTATTCCTTCAACATTTTTATTATTTACAGCATATTCGCAAGCGGCAGTTCCCCCAAGAGAATCTCCTCCTATAACCCACTTTGTAATTTCAGGATTCTCTTCAATTACTTTATTGGCCTTGTTTTTACCAAAATTCGCATAATTAAAAGGCATATCTACAGTCACTACCTTATATCCATAACTTGCAACATCATTACATAGTTTTGCATAAGATGATGAATCTACTCTTACACCAGGGTAAAAAATAAATCCTTTTGTCGCACTTACATTCTTTGGATTAAAGTATGTGTAGTCTCCTTCTACAGTAACCTCTACTTTAGAGCTACTTTGTAAATACTTCTTGTCTTCGTCTTGTAAAGAATATCCATTGCTTAGCCATATGAAAAAACCTATTACAAATATAGTTAATACAGTCAAAAGAGTTATAATTCTTTTTTTTCTTATTTGCGATTTATTCTCTTTCTTTAGCTTATTATTCTTGTCTGAATTGTTTTCATCATTGTAAAGCAAAGGTCTTTCTAACTCCATAGTAATACTAAAAGTATCATATTCACTTTCACTGTTTGACTTTGCTTTCCTTTTTTTCATATTATCCCTCCAAAATTTTTAACTACAATATATTTTACCATATAAATTTAATCATTTCATCTTAATAAATAAATCAAATTTCTTACAACTATTATATTATCCCAACTATTGTTTACAATGTTGTAAATAATAATTGGGATAATATAATTTAAGAGATATAAAAAAGCTTAATCATAGCCTTTTCATATCTCTTATTTTTCTTTTATTCCGGTGTATTATCTTGGTGACTTCTTAAAAATTCTCTTCCTTCTATTTCTATATAATCTTGTTCTATTATATTATTATCTGTTACTATATCATCTTCAAAATTCTCTTCGTCTAAAGCTAATTCTTCTTTTTTCTTCAAAAATTCTTTCCCAAAATCTTCATCTATCATACTTACTTCTGGTATTTCTTCTATTATAATATCTTCTGTCTTTACTTCTTCATTTACAAAATAAACTTCATCATTATAACAATATGTAGATTCTTCTTTTATTTTACTGCCACAACATGAACAGAAATTCGAATCTTTTTCTGTTTCTTGGTTGCAATGTTTACAAATTATATAAGATTTTTTTTCTTCAATTAAGCTTCTACCACATTGAGGACAAAACTTTTCGTTTTTAAAAGCAACATAACCACATTGACAAACAATCTTGTTACTTTTATTTTCAAAACTTCTAAGTTGCATATGTCTTGTATAAATTTCTATATCAAAACTCTTTATTTCATCACATAATGAGTTAAATTCTTCATCAATTATTTCACCTTTTCTTATTTTATCATAGGTCATTATTCCTAATTTTAATAATACCTGTGCTTTCAAATCCTCGTAATCATTTATACTTTTTTTTATTTTTATTTTTTCTGATTCTTTTTGTATATTAGATAATTTCATATCCTTCATTTTCTTCCTCCAAATTAATTAAAAATATTTAATTTATAACCGATTAAAGTCATTATTAAGCTATATATAAATGAAGCAATCAATCCTATTATAAAGTTGAACCCCATTTGCATAGGACTTAAAGAACTTAACATAGATGCTGCATTATTTCCTATATAAATAGTTGTTAAAAAACCAATTATAGCCATAATCACAGCATAACATCCACTAAAAATTATTACTGGTTTTATACTTTTAATTTTATATTTACTTTCTATTTTACATCCAATAATTATAAATATTAAAGCTGATAGAGCCATCATAGCGCCTAAAAGCAAAATTAAATCTAAGGAAATATTCGAATTAAACAAAGATAATATTGATAAAAATCCACTACCAAGACTTACAGGTACTAAATTTGCAAATGCCCATAAATATATTGCAAGTTGACTTAAAAATACACCTAAAGATATATCATTTGCATAAGAGTTTAATCCTAAATCAAAAATGTAATTTATATTTGCAAAATATAATACTGTAGATATTATAAATACTAATACATATCCTACAAAAATAGTTTTTAGAGATATTTTTAATAAATTTGCAATCATATTTTCTTCTTCATATTCTTTTTTCATTCCCATAAATAGCATGGAAATAAAACTAATTATGAATCCTTTAAATAAAACATTAAATGTGCTAAATTCGAATAAAATTCCATAGCCATTTTGATTAAATCCATTAGACAAACTAACTTCAACTTGAGATACTCTAGATATTACACATAGTATAATAGCGTAAATTATTGCTACACCTAAAGAATTTTTCACATGAGCTATAAAAGATGTATTTCTTTTTTTTATAAACATTTTATATGGTAATATTAGGGATATAATTGGCAATATTAATAAAATTAAAAATCCAAAGTTTACACTTGACTGAGTACTATTCATAAAAAGAGACATAAAAATATTTACACTAGCTAAATTACTAAAAAGTATAATATGTAATGGATCTATTAATTCACTAATTTGATTATTACTTCCAACTAATAAAAATTTAATTATTAAAGAAAAAACAAATAATATTGCAATAGCTAAACCAGATGCCTTTAATCCATTAATTAAATCAAAACTAGAAGCTATATCTTTAAATCTTGTTTTCTCTCCTTCTTGATTTATGAATTTTTCTCTTTTACTTTTAATATGCTCTAAAATTTCACCGCAATTGTTACAATAAATATCCTTTTTGCTAAATGGATTTTCACATTTAGGACAATTAATATTATTGTCTTTTTCTATAGTAAAATAATGAATATTTTCTTTTACATTTAATCTCCCATCTTCTTTTGAATAATTATCATACTTACTTTTATTTAAGTTTTCTTCCATATTCATCTTAATTTCTCCCTCCTAACTAACTTCAAAATAGATTCTCTTATTATATTTATGAATTATAGCAAAGTTTTCTTAATTATACCTTAATTCATTATTAATATTTTATTAATTTCTTACTTTAATACTTACAAACTTTTATACTTTTATACTTTTATACTTTTAACTTATGTTGTTTTAATAATGAATTATCTATACAATCTTTGTATATACTTGTAAGATAATAGGAGATGTTAATATGTATGAATTAGTTCAAGTAGGCGAAAAGACCTACTATATAAATAGTCCTGTAAAAATAGGAATTTATAAGATAAATGATAAAGATGTGTGTTTAATCGACAGTGGAAATGACAAAGATGCGGGTAGAAAAATAAATAAAATTTTAAATGAAAATGAATGGAGTTTAAAACTTATAATTAATACTCATTCTAATGGAGATCATATTGGTGGTAATAATTTTTTACAAAAAAAATGGAACTGTGAGATAATATCCACACCAATAGAAAATACTTTTACTTCCTACCCCATTTTAGAACCGTCGTTTTTGTACGGAGGGTATCCTTGCAAAGAACTTAGAAACAAATTTTTAATGGCCACAGCAAGTAAAATTACTGGAGATGTAGATAATAATCTTCCAAAGGGGTTAGAATATATAAATCTTCCTGGTCACTTTTTTCAAATGATTGGAATTAAAACTGATGATAATATATATTTTATTGGTGATTGTTTGTTTGGTGAAAATATCATAAATAAATATCATCTATCTTTTATTTATGATGTAAAAGAATATTTAAATACATTAGATAAAATAAAAAATCTTAAAGGCAAGTTGTTTATTCCATCTCATGGAGAAACCTATGAAGATATTACTTATTTAGCAGATATAAATATTAATAAAGTAAAAGAGATTTGTTATAAAATTTGTGAATTTTGTGAAGATAATTTAATATTCGAAGAAATTTTACAAAGAATATTTTCATTCTATAATTTAAAAATGGACTTTAACCAATATGTTTTAATAGGTAGTACTGTACGTTCCTTTTTATCATATCTACATGACGAAGGAAAAATTCATATTGAGTTTATAAATAACAAATTAATTTGGAAAACTATTGAATAAAAAAATAAAAAGCACTAATTAAGTGCTTTTTATTCTTTATTTATAAATTTTATTAAATCTTCATAACATTCTTTTGCATCATTATAACCTTCGTTATAAAGATCTTTTAACTTTGTCTTATCTTTTTCCACCCTACTAATACTAACTGGACCTTTTGGTTGTATTACAAAAATTTCACCACTTTTTCTTTTTTCTTCAATAAAATCTATGGTTTCATTATACATTTTATATCTATTTTCAATGGCTTTTATTAAGTTTGGATATTTTTTATATTTTATTTTAAATAAATGTAAAAAACCAGTCTTAGTCTTTCTATAAGTCTTATCTCTCGTTAATATTACTACATTTTTTTTATGATTATCTTCTATGGATTTTTTTATTGGAATAGAATCACTAATACCTCCATCTAAGTATTTTTCTCCATTTATTTCTACAATTCTAGAAAGTAAAGGTAAAGAGCTTGACGCCCTTACAGCAACTATATCTTCTTTCATATCCTTTATTTTTACATATTCAGCTTTACCAGTTTTACAATTTGTGACAACTGAATAAAAATTACCCTTAAATTTATTAAAAGTGTCATAGTCATATAATACTAACTCATTTGGAATTATATCATAAAGCATTTCAGCTCCAAACATATCACCTGTTTTTATTAAACTATTAACACTACAATACCTTTTATCATGAATATAATCTAAGATTACTTTCAATGATCTACCTATTTGCTTTGAGTAATAACTGGCTGCATGACAAGCACCTGCTGATACTGCATAGCAATCTTCAAAATATAAGTTTTTTTCCATAAAAAAGTCTAATACCCCAGCAGTATATACACCTCTCATTCCTCCACCTTCAATTACAAGTCCACTATTAATCATCTACTTCATTCACTCCTTAAATTTTCTTCTATATTTAAATATAATTCTTTATATTAATATAGTCAAATAATTTGACTTACAAAATTAAAATTCATTTATTTTATATGCTAAATGAAGTAATTAAATTATAAAAGATTTGCAATAGCTTCTATAGTCCTCTTTAGATCTAAATTTCCATAACCATAGGATTCATTTGGATAAATGTATATATCATTTGTTTCTACACCTAACATTAAAAAAGTTTTTAAAACTTTTGTAGTCATACGACTTTTCTCAAATACACCTTGTGCACCTACATACTCCATAATTATTGCTAATGATCCACAAACCAAAGAGCTACTAACTCCCGTTCCTGTAGCTGTAGTATAAGATTCATTTATAAATGTGGATATTAAATCTACCCCAGGAGCTACTATATCTGGCTTTATTTCTCTTTGCATTTCTATAGAACCTTTAGAAGAACCTACCCATAAACTAGAAGTTTTATTGTCATAAGCTCCTACTGTGATTACATTTGTTCCATATGCAAATCTAGTTATTGTAGCAAATGAGTTAGGATCTATAAATCTGGTATCCTCAGAAATTAAACTTTTATTAGGAAGATAAATGTTAAACTCTTTAGTTATGGTAAATTCAGGGTATAATCTCAAAGTCCAAATACCTGGTTTAATATTATCTAAAAATATTCTCACTATTTGATTTCCAGTAAAAAAATAAGGATATATTGTTCTCATAGTATATGATGTACCTTCCAAATTAAATGTACCATAATAAATAAAACTATCTGGAGCGTAAGTTAATCTAAAACTTAACTCTCCTGATGGAGATATAATCATAGCTCCAACTTTATCTGGACCCACCCCAGTTACAATCATTTCTAAAGATTTTTGTTCTCCAACTTGTATTTTTGTATCAACATAAGGTTCATTAGTAAAACTTCCTTTGTAATGGATATCTGTATTGCCTTCATTTCCTGCACCTGATACAAGTATAGTATTTGGCGTATTTAAATCAGTAAAAGTATCTAAATAAGTGGTTAAATTTCCTGGCGATGTTTTGGCTCCTAATGTTAAATTTATAATTATACTCTTATTTTCTTTGTCTGCTACATTTAAAACATATTTTATTGCAGCTAAAAAATCAGTATCAATATAATTTTTTGTACCCACTTTAAATCTATCCTCATATTGTCTAAGTTTTACAACTACTAGTTCACTATCAACTGCCACTCCTGAGTAAGCAGGATTTAAATTCCCTCTTCCACTACATATTCCTGCTGCAATAGTCCCCGTACCTACTTCATCTTTTGTCAAATCATTATTGTTTTCTCTAATTGCTTGATTTATGTCTTCTCTTGTAAATTCACTTCCAAATATACCTCCACTTGGTGGATCTTTTTTATTACTACTTTGATCCCATATAGATACTATCTTAGTAGTATTATCATCATTTATAAAATCAGGATGAAGATAATCTATGCCAGAATCTATTATGGCTATTAGTATATTCTTGCCACTGGATGTAATATAAGGATTTTTATTGATATAATCTATTTGTGATGCTTCTGATACTGTTTCTCCAATCTCTAATCTATTTGTTATATTTATAAGTGAACTCATTTCGTCATCTCTTGTATAATAAGAAACTTGTGGTATAGTAGTAAATACAGTTTCGTCAAAATTATCATCCTCATATACTACTGCCAACCTGTTATTTAATATCATAAAATCAGTTATATTATTCCTAAGTAGCCCATCAGCTATATTCCCTGTATATATAATCGCATAAGACTTACTCATATGATTTCTCACCTACCTCAACTGGTAAAATGCCCCTTTTATATTTAAAAAACCATAACCTAAACTATTATTTGGATATGATATATTATCAAGCCTTGTAGCTCCAGCTCTTAAATATGTTCTTATTTTTTGAACAAATGCTAATCTAGGATAATTTTGGTTTACAAAATTGTATTGTAATAAATATGCTACACAGCCTGATGTATAAGCTCCCGCTGGTGCAGTTCCCGTTATAGTTGCATATCCACCTCCAGGATAGGGTGCTATAATATTTACTCCAGGTGCTACAATATCAGGTCTAGGTAAATTACTTATAGTGCTACCTCTAGAAGATGATGGCCATACACTATTGTTAAGAGTATTATAAGCTCCTACAGTAACATTGTCTTTATAAGTGGCAGGAAAATTTATAGTTTTATTTGGATCTGAGTTAGTAAATTTTGTACCTGGTTTCAACAACGCACGATTTGGTAAGTAAGCATTATATTCTCCATCTATTATATATGTTCCTGTTAATACTATTTTCCAAATTCCCTTTGGTACATTTGTTAAATTAATTCTAACTTGTTGTTGCCCAGAAAATACTGTGGGAAAGATGTATGTGATTGTATAAATGGTCCTTTCTAAATCCAAGATTCCAGATACTGCATTAGCTAAAGATACCTCTACATCTCTCGTTAATTCACCACTAGGTGATAATATAGCTACTCTTGCTATATCAGGTTTATTAAGCCATATTTCAATATAAATATTTTCTTCTAATTCATTAACTTCTAATTCTATAGTTTTTACATCATTTCTATATAATAACCTTCCACTATGATGAGTATCAGTATTTCCTTCATTTCCTGCTGCATTTACTAAACAAACTCCTCTTTCATAGAAAGTTAATTGAGTTAGATCTCTATCTGACATTCCCACAAGACTATTACTTCCAAATCCAAAATTGACAACAATTGGCCTTTGAAGTTCTCTACCCTTTTGTTTAATATACTCAAATCCTGCAGTTACCATGGCATTATTATAATTTCCATCAACTTTTCCCATTTTTACTATTACTAACTCTGCGTCTTCAGCCACACCTACATAATTTTTATTTACTTTTCCCATTCCAGCGCATATTCCCGCCAACATGGTTCCACTTCCCTCATCATCAATTGATAATGAATTATCATTATTTAGTATTGCATTATTTATATCTTCTCTAGTATATTCACTACCAACGAAGAATCCTTCTGGATGTTTACCTTCTTTACTTTGATCCCACAGGGATACAATTTTTGTTGTATTGTCATCATATATAAAATCTGGATGTAAATAATCTATTCCTGTATCAATTAAACCAATTAATACTCCTTTTCCACTTAAGGATATATTAGGATTATTTTTAAAAAAATTCACTCCTATTTCTTCATTTGCATTTACACCATTTGTAATTCCCTGTGAAATAACTGAAAGAGAGTTGTATCTTACAAGAGGTGTAAATGTATCCAAACTAGCAATTGATAATACTCTTTTAAATCTTTCTACAGAATCAGTATTTTGAAAATTAACATATGTAAATATTACACCTAGTCTTTCACTTATTTTTAAAAACTGATAATTAGGAGCTATTTCTTTTAAATCTTCTTCAAAACCTGATTGATATATAACAGCATAGTCAGCTTGAGTGTCAAAATACGATGGCAATTGTCTATTTAATTTCATAAGTTTTTTTAAATCATAAAAAGAGCTAGAGTAATTAATATACACATTAATAATTCCTCTTACTTTTTCCTTAGATTCAAATAAAAGTTTCCATTTGCCTTCACATATACTTTCTTTTTCATCATTTGCTGATAATGTAATTCTTATTTTTTTGTTGTGACTATTTTCATTAAATATATAAGTCTCTCCCTTTATTTTCACATTATCTATTTTATTTTTTATAATTGCCATATCATTTGAAATAAATTTAGATCTTTTATTATTTGGATTTATAATACACACTTGAAAATCCTCATTAAAATCTGCATAAATGTGAATATCCACTTCCCTTTCTTCTTGTGGAACTTGAAAGGAAATAGTTTTATTTGAATCAGCATTAAAGCTAATACTTATCTTTTTCATATTAATTACCTCCTGTGAAAGGCTATATTAATATATATACAAAAAAAGAATTTATTATAATTAAATTATAATAAGTCCTTATGTTTTTATTTCAGCTATAAAATCAGGATTATAATTTTGGGCCTACCTCAATTGGAAAAAGGACCCTTTTATGTTTAAAAATCCGTAACCTAAACTATTATTAGGATATGATATATTATCAAGCCTTGTAGCCCCAGCGCTTAAATATGTTCTTATTTTTTGAACAAATGATACTCTAGCATAGTTTTCCTCTACATAACTGTATTGTAATAAATATGCTATACAGCCTGATGTATAAGCTGCCGCTGGTGCAGTGCCTGTTATAGTTGCATATCCACCTCCAGGATATGGTGCTACAATATTTACTCCAGGTGCTACAATATCTGGCTTAAGTAAATTACTTAAAGTATCGCCTCTAGAAGATGATGGCCATATACTATTATTAATAGTATTATAGGCACCCACAGTAATATTGTCTGTATATGTGGCAGGAAAATTTATAGTTTTATTTGGATCTGAGTTAGTAAATCTTGTACCTGGTTTCAACAGTGCACGATTTGATAAGTAAGCATTATATTCTCCATCAATTATATATGTTCCTGTTAATATTATTTTCCAAATTCCCTTTGGTACATTTGTTAAATTAACTCTAACTTGTTGTTGGCCAGAATATGGTGTTGGAAATACGTATGTGATTGAATAAATTGTACCTTCTAAATCCAAGATTCCAGAAACTGTCCCGGCTATAGATGGTTCTACATCTCTTGTTAATTCCCCACTAGGTGATAATACAGCTACTCTTGCTATATCAGGTTTGTTAAGCCATATTTCAATATAAATATTTTTTTCAAATTCATTAACTTCTAACTCTATAGTTTTTACATCATTTTTATATAATAATCTTCCACTATTATGAGTAGCAGTATTTCCTTCATTTCCTGCTGGATTTACTAAACAAACTCCTTTTTCATAAAAAGTTAATTCAGTCAAATCTCTATCTGGTCTTCCTGCAAAACTATTAGTTCCGAATCCATAATTAACAACAACTGGCCTTTGAAGTTCTCTAGCTTTTTGCTTAATATAATCAAATCCTGCAGATGACATGGCATTATTATAATTTCCATTAACTTTTCCCATTTTTACTATTATTAACTCTGAATCTTCAGCCACACCTACATAATTTTTATTTACTTTTCCCATTCCAGCACATATTCCTGCCAACATGGTTCCACTACCCTCATCATCAACTGACAATGAATTATCATTATTTAGTATTGCATTATTTATGTCTTCTCTAGTATATTCACTACCAATGAAGAATCCTTTTGGAGGTTTACCCTCTTTACTTTGATCCCATATGGATACAATTTTTGTTGTATTATCATCATATATAAAATCTGGATGTAAATAATCTATTCCTGTATCAACTATACCAATTAATACTCCTTTTCCACTTAAAGATATATTAGGATTATTTTTAAAGAAATTCACTCCTATTTCTTCATTTGCATTTACACCATTTGTTGTTCCCTGTGAAATAATTGAAAGAGAGTTGTACTTTACAATATTTATAACTCGACTGGCAGTATTAATTGCTAATACTTTTTCAAATGTTTCTACAGAATCAATATTTTGCAAATTAAAATATGCAAAGAATACACCTAGTCTATCACTTATTTTTAAAAACTCATAATTAGGAGCTATTTCTTTTAAATCTTCTTCAAAACCTGGTTCATATAAAACAACATATATAAACCTAGTATTAAAATACGATGGCAATTGTCTATTTAATTTCATAAGTTTTTTAAAATCGTAAAAAGAGCTAGAGTAATTAATATATACATTAATAATTCCTTTTACTTTTTCCTTAGATTCAAATAAAAGCTTCCATTTACCTTCACATATATTTTCTTTTTCATCATCTATTGATAATGTAATTCTTATTTTTTTGTGGTAACTATTCTCCTTAAATATATAAGTCTCTCCTTTTATTTTTACATTGTCTATTTTATTTTTTATAATTGGCATATCATTTGAAATAAATTTAGATCTTTTATTATTTGGATTTATAATACACACTTGAAAATCCTCATTAAAATCTGCATAAATGTGAATATCCACTTCCCTTTCTTCTTGTGGAACTTGAAAGGAAATAGTTTTATTTGAATCAGCATTAAAGCTAATACTTATCTTTTTCATACTAATTACCTCCTGTGAAAGGCTATATTAATATATATACAAAAAAAGAACTTATTATAATTAAATTATAATAAGTCCTTATATCTTTTATTTTAAATTAGAATTCACAGTTTTTAGAAGTTTTTGGGTAGCCTACCTCAATTGGTAAAATGCTCCTCTTATGTTTAAAAAACCATAACCTAAACTATTATTAGGATATGATATATTATCAAGCCTTGTAGCTCCAGCTCTTAAATATGTTCTTATTTTTTGAACAAATGCTACTCTAGCATAGTTTTTCTCTACAAAATTGTATTGTAATAAATATGCTATACAGCCTGATGTATAAGCTGCCGCTGGTGCAGTTCCCGTTATAGTTGCATATCCACCTCCAGGATAGGGTGCTATAATATTTACTCCAGGTGCTACAATATCGGGCTTAAGTAAATTACTTATAGTATTGCCTCTAGAAGATGATGGCCATACACTATTGTTAAGAGTATTATAAGCTCCCACAGTAACATTATCTTTATAAGTGGCAGGAAAATTTATAGTTTTATTTGGATCTGAGTTAATAAATTTTGTACCTGGTTTTAACAACACACGATTTGATAAGTAAGCATTATATTCTCCATCTATTATATATGTTCCTGTTAATATTATTTTCCAAATTCCCTTTGGTACATTAATCAAATTAATTATAACTTGTTGTTGTCCAGAATATGGTGTTGGAAATAGGTACGTGATTGCATAAATTGTACCTTCTAAATCCAAGATTCCAGATACTGCACTAGCTATAGATACATCTACATCTCTTGTTAATTCCCCACTAGGTGATAATACAGCTGCTCTTGCTATATCAGGTTTGTTAAACCATATTTCAATATTAATACTTTCTTCAAATTCATTAACTTCTAATTCTATAGTTTTTACATCATTTTTATATAATAATCTTCCACTATTATGAGTATCAGTATTTCCTTCATTTCCTGCTGCATTTACTAAACAAACCCCTCTTTCATAAAAAGTTAACTCAGTTAAATCTCTATCTGATATTGCCACAATATTATTACTTCCGAATCCAAAATTAACAATAACTGGCATTTGAAGTTCTCTAGCTTTTTGCTTAATATAATCAAATCCTGCAGTTACCATGGCACTATTATAATTTCCATCAAATTTTCCCATTTTTACTATTATTAACTCTGCATCTTCAGCCACACCTACATAATTTTTATTTACTTTTCCCATTCCAGCACATATTCCTGCCAACATTGTTCCACTACCCTCATCATCAATTGATAATGAATTATTATTATCTAGTATTGCATTATTTATATCTTCTTTAGTATATTCACTACCTATAAAAAATCCTTTCGGAGGTTTACCATCTTTACTTTGATCCCATATGGATACAATTTTTGTTGTATTATCATCATATATAAAATCTGGATGTAAATAATCTATTCCTGTATCAATTAAACCAATCAATACTCCTTTTCCACTTAAAGGTAAATTAGGATTATTTTTAAAAAAATTTGCGCCTATTTCTTCATTTGCATTTACACCATTTGTAGTTCCCTGTGAAATAACTGAAAGAGAGTTGTAATTTGCAATACCTATAATTTGATCCGCACTATTAATTGCTAATACTTTTTCAAATGTTTCTACAGAATCAATATTTTGAAAATTAATATATGCCAATAATACACCTAGTCTCTCACTTATTTTTAAAAACTCATAATTAGGAGCTATTTCTTTTAAATCTTCTTCAAAACCTGGATTATACCGAACAGCTAATGTGAGTCTAATATTAAAATACGATGGCAATTGTCTATTTAATTTCATAAGTTTTTTTAAATCATAAAAAGAGCTAGAGTAATTAATATACACATTAATAATTCCTCTTATCTTTTCCTTAGATTCAAATAAAAGTTTCCATTTACCTTCACATATATTTTCTTTTTCATCATTTACTGATAATGTAATTCTTATTTTTTTGTGATAACTATTTTCCTTAAATATATAAGTGTCTCCCTTTATTTTTATATTATCTATTTTATTTTTTATAATTGGCATATCATTTGAAATAAATTGAGATCTTTTATTATTTGGATTTATAATACACACTTGAAATTCCTCATTAAAATCTGCATAAATATGAATATCTACTTCCCTTTCTTCTTGTGGAACTTGAAAGGAAATAGTTTTATTTGAATCACCATCAAAGCTAATACTTATCTTTTTCATATTAATTACCTCCTGCCAAAGGCTATATTAATATATATACAAAAAAAGAACTTATTATAATTAAATTATAATAAGTCCTTATATCTTTACTTTAAATTAGAATTCACAGTTTTTAGGAGTTCTTGGGAATGGTATAACGTCTCTTATGTTTGATACACCTGTTAAGTACATTATCATTCTTTCAAATCCTAAACCAAATCCTGAATGAGTAGCAGTACCGAATTTTCTAAGTTCTAAATACCACCAGTAATCTTCTCTATTTAATCCGAATTCGTCGATTCTTTCTAATAATACATCATGTCTTTCTTCTCTTTGAGATCCTCCGATGATTTCTCCAACACCTGGAACTAATAAGTCCATAGCTCTAACTGTTTTTCCATCTTCGTTTAATCTCATGTAGAATGCTTTTATATCTTTTGGATAGTCAGTTACGAATACTGGAGCATTGAATATATTTTCTGTTATATATCTTTCATGCTCAGTTTGTAAATCTATTCCCCACTCTACTGGATATTCAAATTCTACTCCTGATTCTAATAATAACTCTACTGCTTTAGTATAAGTTATTCTTACGAAATCAGAACTTACTATATTATGTAATCTTTCTAATAATCCTTTGTCTACAAATGCATTGAAGAATTCCATTTCTTCTGGACAGTGCTCTAATACATAGTTTATTATGTATTTTACCATATCCTCAGCAAGTTCCATATTGTCCTCTAAGTCAGCAAAAGCTATTTCTGGTTCTATCATCCAGAACTCTGAAGCATGTCTTCCAGTGTAAGAATTCTCAGCTCTGAAAGTTGGTCCAAATGTATAAACATTTCTAAAAGCTAAAGCCATTATTTCTGCATTTAATTGTCCTGAAACTGTTAAGTTAGCTTCTTTCCCAAAGAAGTCCTCAGAATAATCTATTTTTCCTTCTTCAGTTTTTGGAACATTATCTAAGTCTAGAGTTGTTATTCTAAACATTTCTCCTGCACCTTCACAGTCACTACCTGTTATTATTGGTGAGTGTGAATATACGAAGTTTCTTTCTTGGAAGAATTTATGTACAGCATAAGCTGCCACACTTCTTACTCTGAATACTGCTGAGAACATATTACTTCTTGGTCTTAAGTGAGCTATTGTTCTTAAGTATTCTACTGTGTGTCTTTTCTTTTGTAAAGGATATGAATTATCTGATTCACCTTCTAAGACTACTTTTGTAGCATGTATTTCAACAGGTTGTTTAGCACCTTCTGTAGCTACTAATTTACCTTCTACTAATATAGAAGAACTTATTGGTAATTTTCCTATTTCTTTAAAGTTTTCTAATTTATCATCTAAAACAACTTGCATATTTTTGAAAAATGAACCATCATTTAGTTCTATAAATCCAAAGTTTTTTGATATTCTAGATGTTCTTATCCATCCAGCTATTTTTACATCTTTTTCTATATATTGTTCTTTATCTCTGTAAAGATCTTTTATTTCTATAAAATTTTTTTGCATAATTTTACCTCCTATTTATGTATTTTATCTATTTTATCTAAAAATATTCTTTATTAACATTATACATTAATTGAAATAAGAAAAATATTGTTTAATAAAAACTAATTTTTTATTTTTATTGACTTAAATTTGCCTATTTATACAACTTCAATTAAAGACAATATAATAAAAAAAGTCTTTCATCCTAAATATTTAGGACGAAAGACTATACTTCCGCGGTACCACCTAATTTAACTTTAATCAAGTTCAACTCTATTGATATACTAACATACATCACCAATATGATAACGGTTTGGTTCCGACTAAATCTACTCTCTTAAAAGATTTCTCTTAGTAGCTCGAGGATGTTTTTCACTATATAATCGGTACTGGACTTCCACCATAACCAGCTCGCTTTAACTTCAAAATATAATTACTCTTCCCTTCACAGCATTTATTTTCGTTTATTAATTTTGGTAATTTAAATAATATCTCAATTAATAGGTAATGTCAATAAGTATTTTCTAAATATTATTACATTCTTATCTCCAAAATTTCCTCCACACTTATTTATTATTTCACTAAAATTAAAATAGGGAGTTAAACTCCCTATTTTAATTTTAGTATTTTAAGTTCTACTACCATTATCTACCCAGTCTTTTGCTTCTATCACACTGTCTAAGGAAGGAATTGGAACCTTACTATCTGGATACTCATCCTGTTTGTCTAGTATGGCCGCTGTATAACCATTATTCACTGGGGTAGTTGAGCATAATCTTTCATTGTCTTTTCCTCTAAGTTGTCTACTAACTCCATGATTTACGTTGTCTTTGTTTGTATTCAAGTCTTACCTCCTTTAAATAATAATTATTATTTTTTGATTCCTTTATAAATCTTTTTATTATTTTTCACTAAAATTCTATAATAATTCATATTTAATTTAATTTAATTTTTATTACAAATTTAATTAATATTGTTAGCAATTTTTATTAGAGTATTTTCATAGTTTAAAAGTCCATAACCTTGTGATATGTTTGGGTAAGTATATAAGCTGTTTTTAGTTGCTCCAATCATTAAATATGTTTTTAGTGGTTCGTTATAAAGAGAGTACCTTGGCAAATAAGTTTGTTTTAAAATATACTCCATTATTAATGCCAAAATTCCGCAAACTATGGAAGAACTTATTCCACTTCCAGTTCCTGTGTTATAAGTATTATTTAAAAAAGTAGAAATAACATCTACTCCAGAAGCAACAATGTCAGGTTTTATTTGTCTTTCACCATGAGGTCCTTTTGATGACCCAAGCCACATGGAATTTGTTTTTTCATTGTAAACTCCTACAGTTATTACATATTTTAAAAGACCAAATCTTGTAATAGTATAAGATGAATCACCATCTAAAAATCTTGTTGTTGGAGATATAATATTTCTGTTTGGTATATATAAATTGTAATTACCATTTATAATATACTCTGGAATAATTCTAATGGTCCAAATACCTGGTTTAATATCTCTTAATTTAATTTTTATAACAGTACCACCTGATAACAACCAAGGCAAAACATATTCTATAGAATAATTTGTATTTTCTAAATTGAAACTACCATTAATTTTATAATTACCAGGAACATATTCGCACAATTGGCTAATTTCACCTGATGGGGATATTATAGCTACTTTAATTTTATCTGGTCCAAGAAAATTTATAGTAATATCAATATTAGTATCATCTCCTTCTTGCAATATCACATCTTGATAGTCATCTTTTTCAAAAGTTACACCTTTACTAAATTGACCAGAATAATGTATATCTGTATTTCCCTCATTTCCTGTGCCACTTACAATTAATGTTCCTGATTGAGATAAGTCTGTAAAAGTATTAAGTATTGATAAATTATATAGTGACGTTGATGATGCACCTACAGAAAAGTTAATTATTAAAGGCTTATTTAATTTTTTTGATACAGAAATCACATAGGATATGGCTGCAAAAAAATCTGAACTCTCATAATTTATTTTATTTTTTCTATATGTGTTTTCATATTTTCTTAATTTAACTACTATCAACTCGACATTTGGAGCAATTCCTTTATGATTTTCTTTTATTTTTCCTCCAGAAGCAATAATTCCAGCTGTCATAGTCCCTGTTCCAATTTCATCTGTACATAAATCTCCATTTTTATTTATTATTGCCTGGTTTATTTCCTCATTTGAGTATTCTGAACCAAAAGTCATACCAATTGGTGGTTTTGACTTATCACTTTCTTGATTCCATATAGATACTATTTTACTAGTGCCATCTTCTTTTATAAAATCTGGGTGTAAGTAATCTATTCCAGAATCTATAATGGCAACTAGAATACCCTCTCCATTTAAATTAACATAAGGATTATTAAAAGTCCTTATACCAGAAGCAGCTAGAATATCTACTCCTTCTTTCAAATTATTTGTAATATTAATCAGTGTGCTCATGGGTACAGATTCTTCCCACCAATCTATCACATCTATATTATTAAGCTGTTTTGAATCATAATCTTTAGGTGTATAAATAACACCTGCTTGATTATTCAAAGGTATAAAGTTATCTATACCATTATCTTGTAGACTCTTTTTAACTTCTTCTATTGATAATCTATATAGTATAATATATGAATTTTCCTCAATTCTAATTTTTCATTCACCTCCTATATAAATTGTCCAAATGTACCTCTAACATTTAATACACCATATCCTCCTATATTATTGGGATATATGGTTCCTTCATTTCTTCTTGCACCTAATTGCAAAAATGCTTTAATATTAGGTGTGAATCCTTGTTTTGGACATTTATTGTCTACTATTGTATAATGATAAAATAAAGCACACGCTCCACTTACATAGGCTGCTGACGCTGCTGTTCCTGTTAATTTTCCATAAGTATTATTGGGATATGGCCCAATAATGTTTACCCCAGGAGCTATAATATTAGGATTTAATTCATTTTGTATACTAGGACCTCTAGATGATGGTGGCCATATATTATTATTTTGTAAATCATAGGCTCCTACTGATATAAGATAATCTTGTGTAGCCGGAAAGTTAACTGTATAAAATGGATCTGAATTAGAGAAATTTGTTCCTTCATTTAAAAAAACATTATTGTCCATATAAATATTGTATTTACCACTTATTATAAATAATCCTGTCAATCTTATCTTCCATGTACCTCTTGTTATATTATAAAAAATAATTTGGACTAATTGTTGGCCAGAAAAAATAGTTGGGTATACATAACTTATGGAATATTTAGTATTTTCAAAATTAAATTCTCCATCTACTGTTATATAATACCTCACTGAAATATCTTTGCTTTCTTCTCCACTTGGAGATATGATCTTTACATTTATTTCATCTGGTCTATCCACCCATAAATAAACTTTCAAAATAGGTTCAGTCTTTGTTACTTCAAACTCCACATCCTTACTTTCTCCCGCTCTATTAATTTTTCCACTAACATGAGTTCGAGTATTAGCTTCATTTCCAACAGCTGCCACTTCACAATATCCTTTTAATAAATTTAATTCATTTTCTACAATTCCACTTATATAACCAGTCTGCAAAATATTACCTACAGAATCATTCATTACTATAGGTCTTTTAAGTTCTTGCGCTTTGGAGAGTGCATATTGTCTTGCTATATAAAAATATGCATTATTTGTAGCACCTTCTTCTGTTTTCAATTTTACTATTACTAATTCGGCCTGTGGTGCCACACCTTCATATTGTTTTTTCACTCTGCCAAGGCCTGCACATATACCACTAATCAATGTTCCAATACCTGTTTCATCTTTTGTCAAACTATTATCCTTAGAAGCTATAGCTTTATTAATATCTTCTTTGGTATATTCCGTTCCTATATAAAATCCTTTAGGAGGATTACCTTCTTTTGTTTGATCCCATATATATGCAATTTTACTCCTTCCATCTTCATAGATAAAATCCTCATGCAAATAATCTATACCAGAATCTGCTACACAAATAAGTACACCTTTTCCTGTTATGTTCATATTAGGATTATTTTTTATAAAATTAACACCTATTTCTTCATTTGCATTTACGCCTCCACTTTCTCCTGAAGATGGTCTGCCCATTGATTCCATACTTACTATATTTGTTGCTCTAACAGTAACTTCAGATTCAAATAATTTTAATAGAGCATCTTCATAGACATTTGAAGTATTCAAAATACCTGTATTTTCCGATAACTTTGTAAATTTATATTCCAATCCCATACTTCTTAATTCATCCAAAAATCCTTCTTTTATAATAAGAAAAGCCCTATTACTGGTGTCATTCACTCTAGCATTAATGTCATATGCATTTTTACTAGTTCTAAATAAACTCTCTATTTCATTCTCTTTATAAGATTTTAGTATGACATTTCTCATATATAAAAATCCATAACCCAATTCATTCGTGGGATAAGACTGACCTTCTATTCTTCTTGCATTATCTAATAAAAGGGCTTTTAATCGTTGAGAATATAAAAACAAATCATTTCTTTGTACTATTCCCCAATCCATTAACAAACAACATACTCCTGTTACATGTGGAGTTGCCATACTTGTTCCGGTAAGAGAACCTATCGTTCCTCCTGGTAAATATGATAAAATATTTTCTCCCGGAGCCAGTATATCTGGTTTATAAATTCCTAAACTTATATCTCCTCTTCCTGAAAAAAGTGATACTGTATCTGTTCTTGAGTCAAAACTCCCCACAGTTATAACTCTAGTTGCTGTTCCTGGAACTGTTACAGTTAATATATTGCTTGGGGAAAGAAATCTTGTATCTGGGCTTATACCCTCTGATGTTGGTAAATATAAATCTATTTGTCCATTTACTATTTTTATTGGTCTAAATTTCAATCTCCATATTCCCGAATTTATACCTTGTTCAATTGATGTAGTAAATAATCTTATGGTAACTCTTCTAGCAAGAGAATATGGTTCTATTGGGTAAAAAATGCCTGTAATTCTTGTATTTCCCATGGTATTATTTAAATTAGGATTATCCATTGATAAAGCTTGAGATGATTGATTAGATGGATTTATTACTGTTATTGAAAATTCATCCATAAAATTGGGCCAAATATTTATATTAATAATCATTTCATTTTCACCAATAATAATTTCTACATCTTCATCTGAATTTTCTGTAAGCTGAATTCTCTTATGTCCTCCTTTATTAGCATTATTTCCTGCTGCAACTACAATATTATTTTTCCAAAATAGACATTGATCATCAATATATTGTTCAAACAAAGATAAACCTTTATGAGATCCTTCATTACTACCATAACTAACATTTATTGCTACTGGTCTCTTTAATTCAAGGGATCTATCTAAAATAAATTTAATTGCTCTCATAAACTCTGTACTTTTAGAATAATAATCCGTCTGTCTACTTCCCACTCTAACAAAAATTATGTCAGCATCATTTGCAATGTCAGCAGCTATTCCTGATACATGAGTACCATGAGATGCTGTTATGGGTATAGGAATATTTTTTTCACCATTTATAGCCTGATTTATATCTTCATTTGTATATAGAGTTCCTGATTTAAATCCCTCTGGTGGTGTCCCTCTGATAGACTGATCCCATAAATATAATATTTTTGATCTTCCACTAGCATCTCTAAAAATAGGAAGAGTGTAGTCTATACCTGAGTCAATCATCCCTATAATTGTACCTTTTCCAGTTAGGCCTGTTCTATTTTTAAAACTTATTATACCTGTACTAGAAAAACTTTGTACATCTTGGGTTTCTAATATAAATGGTTTCTCCACATATTCTATCTCACTATAATTTAATAACTGGTCAAATTTATTAGGATCATCGGCTATTATTATGGCATAAGTGGGACTTAATATTTCAACATCCACACCTAATTCATCTTCTAATTTTAATATATCACCATTGTATTTAACAACTACCTCATAATCTATATTAATCACCTCCATTGTAAGTAAATACGATTCTATATTAATTATATTAGCAAATATGTACATTTATGATGATTGAAGGTTTTAAGACACGTAAAAAAGCCCCATATAAAATGGGACTTTTAATTACTTAATGATGTGTATCTTCAATTTTTTTACTAAGCCTACCCATCATATTTTTTGAGAAATTTGAGATTTCCTTTGGAACACATTTTGACTCAGCTAATAAACAATATATCTCTAAGGCTCTTTTATAATCTTTTTTACCAGCATAAGCCTTATAAGCTTCTTCTGCAAGATTTTTGGATATTTCGTTAATTCTCTTAGCTCTTCTTTCCAATATAACTCTCCCCTAATCATTCTTTTTACTAATATATATTAGGATATCTATATATTATGAATAAATTAAGTTTGATCTTGTGATACTTCTCCTTTTCCTTCTTCATCATCATTTTCTTCTTCATCTTTTATAATAGTATCTTTTATACTCTCAATATTACTTGGCTTAGATGTCCCTTCTTCATTTCTTCCAACAACATAAATTTCATATGAAACCTCATTAATGTCTTCATCTAAGTCTATACTTATTATAATATTTGAATTTTTTAAAAAGGATTCTTGAGTTATAGATTTATATAGTTCAAATCCTGAATCACCTTTTATATTATCTTTAATATAAATATCATAATTCGTGGCACCATTTAAAATATCCCAACTTAAGGCAATTTTAAGCTTATTCTCCTCAATAATATGCTTAGAAAATAAGTTTCTTATCATACTATTTTCTAGAGTTCCTTCTTTTACATTTATGGTTACTACTTCGATTCTCTTATTTTCTCCTTCTCCACAACTTATAGTTATTTTTTCACTACCTTGTCTTATGCCAACTATAGTTCCATCATCTTCAAAGGTTATTGCTCTTTCCACAGGTAACTTAGATTGAGAAAATTTATATGAAATTCTTGGTGAAGTTAAATTTTTAGGAGCTGTTATTATTTTAGGTTTTAATTTTATTACTTGACCCACTGTTATATCAAAGCTACTATCTATTTGAATTCCTTTAACCCTAGCTACAATAGTATATCTTATTGCTTCCACCTTATCCTTTGATTTTGCATATATGGTTGCTTTTCCTACTCCAACAGCTTTTATCTTATTATTAATTACTTGCAATACATTTGCATTCGAACTTTCATAAGTTACATTGTATGTATTATTAAATTCTTTATAATCTACTTCCACAGAACTAGTTATCTCTGCTTCATCACCCACGTACTTCAACTTACCATCTACAGATACATTTAAATCCTCTATTAATGGGTCTACTACTCTAATAGTTACCTTTTGCAATACTCTAGAATTTTGCATAATTGCCACTGAAGTATAACCAGCTTTTAGTGCATTTAATGTAACTGTATTAGTTTCTTTATTACTATTATCTTTAAGTTCTATAGTTTTTGTATTATCTAAAATAGTAAACTTTATTTGGGGATCTTTAGCATATCCGGGAATTTTAATATAGTCTCCTGCTGATAGTACTACACTGTCACCAAGTTTAACCACATACTTATCTATATCTTGTATATACTGTCCTTCTATTATTTTAATATTTACACCTTTGATCATAGGAGGTACGGCTCCAGATTTAAAAATATAATATTGAATAAAAAATAATAATGGTAGAAGTCCAACTATAAATATAATTTTTTTATCTTTATCAACTTTTTTCATCTCCACCCTCCTTCAAGTTAATACTATTCACTCACCCTAATATATTCTAAAACAAAATTTTTATTTATTATTATTATTTATAATATATATAAATCCTTGTAATATCTTTAATAAATATTATTTCAAAATAATTCAAATTATGTTATTAAATTTCATTATTTTTAATTTTTATTTTATTATAAATTATAACAATTATCTTCCTTTTCTTCTATACTTCAATTATTATCATTATTATGTTTTTTAAAACTAAATATTTTTATGTTAAATTATTAATAATATTTGTATATAAAAATAAAACTAATTATAATATTTGTAAAGGTGATTATTGTTGAAAGGAGTTTTATAATGGGTAAAGTTAGAAATAGGCGAAGCCTAAAACAATTCGCTAAAGATAAAAATATTGAAATATCTGTACAAAGATATTTAATCGATGCCTTAAGCTATATGGCTCTTGGACTTTTTGCTTCATTATTAATCGGTACTATTTTTAATACTTTAGGAGATAAGCTTGGAATAAGTTTATTTACAGATGTAATAAATCCACTAGCTAAGCAAGTTACAGGTCCTGCAATTGCTGTTGCTATTGCTTATGGACTTCAAGCACCTCCTTTGGTTATGTTTTCTTGTGCCTTAGTTGGAGCTTGTGGAAATGAATTAGGCGGTCCTGTTGGTGCTTTTTTAGCAACCATATTTGCAGTTGAATTTGGGAAAATCGTTTCTAAAGAAACCAAAGTTGATATACTAGTAACTCCTGCAGTAACTATTATAGTTGGAGTTTTAGTTGCACAGTTTACTGGTCCTGCCGTATCTGCATTTATGACAACATTTGGAAATTTAATTATGAAAGCAACAGATATGCAACCTATATTTATGGGGGCTTTAGTTGCTGTATTAGTTGGAATAGCGCTAACCTTGCCAATAAGTAGTGCGGCCATTTGTATAATGTTGGAACTAAGTGGACTAGCTGGTGGAGCTGCAACAGTAGGATGCTGTTGTCAAATGGTTGGATTTGCAGTAATGAGTTATAAAGAAAATGGCATGGGTGGCTTATTTGCACAAGGAATAGGAACTTCCATGCTACAAATGCCAAATATAATAAAGAACTGGAAAATTTGGATACCTCCAACATTAGCTTCTGCTATTATTGGTCCTTTATCTACTACTGTATTTAAAATGGAAAATATACCAATTGGTTCTGGTATGGGTACTTCTGGTTTAGTTGGTCAATTTGGAACAGTTGCAGCCATGGAGGCTTCTAACAAAGGCGGTTCTATGATGTGGATAGGAATTTTACTTCTTCATTTCATTTTACCAACTATTATAACTCTCATTATAGCTAAATTTATGAGAAATAAGAATTTGATAAAGCCTGGTGATTTGAAGCTTGATATATAAAATTTTTTTTACTTCTCATCTTAAGTAAATGTACTTTTAGTATTAAAGACTTTATAGTTTTATTAAATAAAAAATAAGGCTGTTTAATTACAGCCTTATTTTTTTAATACATTTTTTAATAACCAATCTATAGATCCTTTAGTTTTTTTCCATAAATGTATTGACTCTTCACAGTAGAAGTTTGCTTCATTGAATAACATAGGATTTATATATACTCCTGACATTTGCATGAAAGCAGTCCATTTTATTAATTTTAATGCTATATATTTATTACAATTAACAGCATCTTTTAATGCATCTTTTGCCATAAAGATATTGTTGTTTTTGTAGTAGTATAAAGTTTTACTGTATAACCATATAGCCGTTTTGTCATCTTTATATCTTGCAAATAAATCATTTATTTCTTTTCTATCATTTTTTTCTATAAGTATATTTATTAATTTATATCTTATACCTTGATGATCTAATGGATTTAAATTTAATAATAATTCATATACTCTCTTAGCCGAATCATAGTCCTTATTATCATTAAATAAATTTCCTAAGTCTTGTAAAGCTATCATATATGGTTTTGTTATTTCATCTTCCCAATATACAACTTCACCATTATTTTCTATCATTTTCACTGCAACTTTTATGGCATTCTCAAAATTTTCAACTTTTTCTTTGAACTCATTACTTTCATGAGCTAACTGCATGAAATGTTTATACATTTTTTGTTTTTCGTCTTTTACTTCTTTAACTGGTACTTCAGTAGTTACTGCAACTTCTTCTTTTGCTAATATTTCTTTTTGTTCTACATTTTCAGTCCTATCATTAGCAGAAGATATTATTACTCTTACATCATTTTCTTCTAAGTTTAAGATTTCTTTAATAGCTTCAGCTTTATTTTTTATAGTTCCTGCTGATACTCCTATTTTTTGAGAAAAATCTTTCTTAGTCATGTACATTGAATGTTTTTTGTTAAATACTCCGTTCATATCTAACACTATGTTTAATATAGAAGCAGCCCATATATCAGTTCTTGAAGTCTCTATTATTTCTGCATTTGCATCTTCTAGTATTTCTAGGATTTCCGTACTTTTTTGTGTAAAATCTCTATTTAAGTTTTTATTTGAGAAATCCATTATTATATCTTTTATTTGTGATTTCGTATTGCTCATTTAAATCCTCCATATTATATTAAAATAACACTATTTACTATTATAACATTTTTTTTTAAAATGTATATTTAAACTTTAAAAATGTTTAATATATGATAATAAAATTTTACTATACTTAGGCGAAATTTTAATTCACAATAAAAAACTCTAGGAATATCCTAGAGTTTTTTATTACTCATTTATTACAATAGCTATAAATTCTAAATCTTCATTTCCTATATTTTCTATACAGTGTTTGTTTCCATCCGCAGTGTATATTGCATCACCCTCGTTTACTTCAACAAACTCATTATTGTCTAAAACTTTTCCTTTACCTTTTAATATGTAGTAAACTTCAAAGTCGTCTACATGGTCATGCATTCCTATAGAATTTCCTACTGGTATAGTTATTTTTGAAAATAACTTCGCCTTTCCCCTTAAGTCGTCACCTTCAACAATAAACTCTCTTTTAACTAATCCCTTACCATCTCTTAAATTAGATTCATCTGTTCTAATTTGTGATTTTCTTATTATCATATCAATACCCCCCTCTCTTTATAATATACAAATAATAATACCAAAATTATTAAGTTTTATCAATAAAGGCTCCTTTGTAAAAAAGGAGCCTTTAATTATAATGTCTGTTTTTGATTATATTAAATTGAAATTTTTAATATTACATATTTATTTTAACATCATATTTTTCTAAAGCGTCTTCTAATAGTGTACTTTGCTTATCATTACTTAAAGTCTCTATAAGAGATTCTTTTACATCATCAAAATCACTATATTTCTCTCCTGTCTTTTTAATAATATGATATCCATAATTTGTTTCCACTACTTTAGGATAAATTTCATTTGTCTTTAAAGAAAATGCTGCTTCTTCAAAGTTTTCATCCATTTGTCCTTTACTAAAATATCCTAAATCACCACCACTACTAGCATTAGAGTCATTAGAGTATTCAAGGGCTAAATCATCAAAGTTTTCTCCATTTAATGCTCTTTTAAGTAGTTTTTCTGCCAATTGTTTATTTTCCTTCTTTTTATCATCACTTAATTCTTTCCCACTTTCATCATAATTACTAATCAATATATGAGATGCTTTTATTTGAAAGAAATCTTCTTTATTATTATTATAATAATTTTGGGCTTCTTTTTCACTTACTTTAGAATTTTCTTGCAGATATGTGGTTGCTATCATTTCTTTTTTTAGACTTTCTTTCATATAGTCTTTAGTCAGATTAAACTTGCTTAAATATACATCCTCTGTTAAATTAAATGATGACTCAATTGATGACATAGTTTCAGAATAGTTATTCTCCACTTCATCATCAGTTACCGTAATCTTGGCTTCTTTTCCCGCTTTATATAATGCTTCTAGATTTGTCATATAATTTATTGTGCTAGCTTCTTGAGATTCAATTTCTTCATTTGATAATTTTTTTAATCCTTGGTAGTAAAAGTATGGTTCCATTTTTTTTGCAAAATCTTCGCCTGTTATTTTAACGTCCCCAACAGTTGCCAATACTTGTGATTTATTATAAGATTTATGAGTAGCTGGTAATGTTCTTCCCATATCCATTCCTACATAAATACCTGCTCCCATTCCTACAATCCCTACAAATAGCATAGATAAAATCGTTTTACCTCTTTTACCTCCTATGTACTTTTTTAATTTACTTTTCTTTTCTTCACTATCCTCTTTATGTGAATGATCTACAGTCTCTTCTGTAGTTTCTACATTATCTATTATTTCATTTTCTTTGTTTAGTTTATCTTGAGACATTTGGATCCTCCTAAATTTATTTCTTAATTATATATTACAACATATAATATTTTTTGTGTGAATAGAAATGGAAAGTAATATGAAATTTTTATGAATTTTAAAATATTTTTATAATTTATGCAATAAAAAAGGAGTAATCATTACTGTTCCAATTAAACCATCTACCATATCTATCATTGTGTCATTTAAACCGCCAGCCTGACAGTTTATTTTAAATAACAAATCCAAAGTAAATTCCAAAATCTCCCATAAACCTACTATAGCTAAACTAAACATAGAAATAAAGATGAAGAAAAAAACTTTTTTTATATTTTTCCTATCTTCGTTTTTTGTATATACATTAATAATTGTATATGCAACCATACTTCCAATGGCTCCAGACCATATATGTAGTATGTCATCATAATGATTTATTTTATATAATCCATAGGAAGTTCCAAGAACAAGAGAAAATAATATAAATAAATCAAGCATTATTATTAGCATATCATTAAATAAGTAATCAAATTTTTTATTTGCTAATCTAAGTATATAAGTCAACATAATACATCCTGTACAAATAGCTGCATAATTATATTTTTTAGCAAATATTAAATAAACTACAGATAAACCATAAAATAGGCAAAGTAGTATATTTAACCATTTTAGTATATTTATTTTTTTCATACTGTATAGACCTTACTAATTATAATATTTTAGGATCAATTTTGTTTTTTTCTTCATCATAAGTCTTTAGCGGTCTTAAAGCTGGTCCATTTATAACTTCTCCCTTATAAGAAAATCTACTTCCATGGCAAGGACAATCCCATGTTTTTTCTCCGCTATTAAAGCGAAGTTCACAACCTAAGTGAGTACAAGTAATATCTACTATATATAAATGGTTATTCTTATCTCTATATGCTCCATATCTTTTTCCATTTATACTTATTATTTTTCCTTCATCTTTATTAGGTAATTCACTACTTCCTGATATAAATTTACCTTTTATATAGTCAAATGCAACTTCCATATTAGTTTCTAAAAACTTAACATTTAAATAGCTTTTTAATCTACTTGGATTGTATAAGTCTTCGTATTTAGAATGATTTTTAATTATTAAATCTTTAATTAAAATAGCACCTACACTACTATTACTAAGACCCCATTTACAGGTTCCTGTTATAATATACACATTATTTTTTTCGTTATTTATTCTTCCCATATATGGTATCTTGTCTAGAGAAACATAATCTTGAGTAGACCAATCTGCTATAATCTCTTTCAAATGAAAATTTTCCTTTGCAAAAACTTCTATGGCTTTGAAGTTATCACACTCCTTATTACACTTTCCAGTTTTATGATCATATCCTCCAGCTATTAAAAGCTTTCTTCCCTTATCATCTTTGCAAGTTCTAAATGTTCTAGTTGGCATTTCTACACTAATATAATTTCCTTCTGATATTTCATTGTTTAATTCTCCACATAATAAATAAGATCTTGATGCTTCCTCTTTTGCAAAGAATAATCTTAATCCATCATACCAAGCATTACATGATGCTATTATTAAATTTTTTGCTCTAATAACATTATTATTTGCACATTTTACTAAACATTCTTCGTCAATATTTACATCAATCACAGGAGTTTTTTCGTAAATTTTTACACCCATTTTATGATTTATTTTTCCTAAGGCATCCACATATTTTTTAGGGTTAAATTGACCTTGATTCTTAAAACATAAAGCTCCTTTAATACTTAGTGGAATTCCTTCAATAGAATTCATATACTCGCAAGGTATGTTTAATTCTTTACAAATTTCATACTCTTTCTTTATATCTTTAACATATTTTTCTTCTTCTGTGTAAACAAAACTTGGAACTATTTTAAAATTACAATCTATATTATTTTCTTTTATTATGCTTTCAATAAGTTTTAATCCTTCCTCATTTGCATCATAATAAAGCCTAGCTTTTTCACTAGAATATTCTTTTTCTATTGCTGAGTATATAAGTCCATGTTGGCTAGTTACTTTTCCTGTATTTCGTCCTGATGCTCCAAATCCAATTTCATCCGCCTCTACAATAGTAACTTTTTTATTTTCTTTAGCTAATAAATAAGCTATAGTAAGTCCAGCTATGCCACCACCTACTATTAAATAATCGGTGTTTATATCACTGTTTAAACTTTCATAGCTTTTCTTTTTTTCTGATGATAAAATCCAATATGAATTCTTCATTTTTTCTTCCTTTCATAATTAATAATACTTATTATTAACAATAATTCTATAAAATATTTTATATCATCATATAAATAATTTTACCCGTATATATTTTTCGCAAACTTGATTTTTATAATTGTTTTATCTACAATTAAATCGTAAAGTTGGTATATACCAAGATGTTTTAGATTATACTAGCTCTTTATTTATTAGTGATAAACATCAATATGAGATTGTACTTTATGAAGATTTAAAATTTAGGGAGTGAATTATGAAAGCTATTGTTAATGGTAAAATAGTTACAGAAAATAATGTAATTGAAGATAAAATACTTTTATTTAATGATAAAATTATAGGATTTTGTGACAAAGTAGAAAAAAACATAGAAATAATAGATGCAAAAGGTTTATACATTTGTCCTGGTCTTATTGATATACATATTCATGGTAGCTGTAATTGTGATGTTATGGATAAATCTGTAACATCAATAAAAACCATTGGTAATGCTATTAAGAAAAACGGTGTTACTTCATTTTTACCTACTACTATGACTATGTCAAAAGAGGACATCTATGATGCTCTAGATAAAATAAGAGAATCTATGACTATAAAATATGATGGTGCACAAATTATTGGTGCTCATTTAGAAGGTCCCTTTATAAATAGTAAATATAAAGGTGCTCAAAGTAATAAGTTTATAGAAGCACCAAGCTTTACTTTTATAGAAGACTATATAGATGTAATTAAAATAATCTCTTATTCTCCTGAAGTTGATGAGAATTTTAATTTCACAAAAGAAATAAAAGATAAAACAGATATAACTTTATCCATAGCTCATACAAATGCCACATACGAAGAAGCTAAATTAGCCATAAAGTTTGGTGCATCAAATATAACTCATTTATTTAATGCAATGACACCATTAAATCATAGAGAAATAGGTGTAGTTGGAGTAGCCCTTACTAGTGATGTTTACTGTGAAATAATTTGCGATAATATTCACGTAAATCCAGAACTATTTCAATTCGTATTAAATAACAAGGGCAAGGATAAAATAATATTAATAACTGACTGTATGAGGGCTGGTTGTATGCCAGATGGTAAATATGATTTAGGTGGTCAAGATGTTTTCGTAAAAGATGGCGCAGCAAGACTGGTTACTGGTAACTTAGCTGGAAGTGTCTTAAACTTAAATAAAGCTGTATATAATTTTATGAAAAACACAAATTTATCTATAAATGAAGCAATTAATTTAGCTTCACTAAATCCTGCTAAATCAATAAATATGCATAATACAAAAGGTAGTTTAGAAATAGATAAAGATGCTGATATAGCTTTATTCGATGAAGAAATGAACTGCTATATGAGTATTGCTAAGGGTGAAATTATTTTTAACAATTTAGATAAATAAATAGTTATAAATTTTCGCAATAAAAAACACCTTTTAAAAGGTGTTTTTTATTTTCATAATGAATTATCTTATATTTTCATATAACTATAAATCATCTAATTTTATTTATAGTAATAAACTTAATTTACTTTATCCAATGGCTTTTTAAGAATTGCAAGTAAAATTGCTCCTACTACTGAACCAGCTATCAATGCCACAAGATACATTAAAGGATTTATTATTGTTGGAAGTACAAATATTCCTCCATGAGGAGCTCTTAGTCCACATCCAAATGCCATAGATAAAGCTCCAGCAAGACCTGAACCTATTACACAAGCAGGTATGACATGAAGTGGATCTGCTGCTGCAAATGGAATAGCACCTTCTGTTATAAATGATAATCCCATTATATAGTTTACTATTCCTGACTTTCTTTCACTTTCGCTAAATCTATTTTTGAAGAAAGTTGTAGCAAGAGCTATTGCAAGAGGAGGTACCATACCACCTATCATAACTGCTGCCATTATAGCAAATTGTTCTGGTCCTGCATTTACTACTGTAAGTTGAGCTGTACCAAATACATATGCTGCTTTGTTAAATGGTCCACCCATATCTATTGCCATCATTCCTCCAAGAACCATTCCAAGTAATATTTTACTAGTTCCACTCATTGAAGCTAATAAGTTGTTCAGTGATGTATTTATAGAACCAACTATTGGATTTAAGCTTATCATTATTAATCCTATTAAAAGTATTCCAAACACTGGGAATAATAAAACTGGTTTAATTCCTTCTAAAGCATCCGGTAAATAAGAGAATAATTTTTTAAGTAATAATACTAAATATCCACCAACAAAACCAGCAAGCAGTGCACCTAAGAATCCTGCACTTACTGGAGATGCATCAGAGAAATTCATAATATTGTTAAAAGTATATCCTGCACTTGCTATAGTCCCACCAACAAAACCAACTGCAAGACCTGGTCTATCAGCTATACTCATTGCTATATATCCAGCAAGAACTGGTAACATAAATCCAAATGCTTGGCCACCTATTGTTTTAAAGAATGCTGCAACAGGTGTATTCATCCCAAAGTTAGCTGGATTAATTGTGTAATCATCAAATAGGAAAGCTAAAGCTATAAGTATTCCTCCACCAACAACAAATGGTAACATGTGAGATACACCATTCATTAGATGTTTGTAAAATTGTCTTCCTATACTTTCTTTTTCATTTGATGCTTCTTGTGTATCATTCCCTTGAGAACCCTGAAAAATTTTAGCATCACCTTTAACAGCTCTGTCTATAAGTTCATCTGCTTTGTGTATACCATCTGCAACTTTTGTTATTATAACTTTTTTACCATTAAATCTGTTCATTTCAACATTTTTATCAGCTGCTACAATTATACATGTTGCATTTTCTATTTCTTCTTTTGTTAAAGCATTTTTAACACCTGCTGAACCATTAGTTTCAACTTTTATGCTTACTCCTTTATTTGCAGCTTTTTGACTTAAACTTTCTGCTGCCATAAAAGTATGAGCTATTCCTGTTGGACAAGCTGTAACTGCAAGAATTGTAGGTAAATCAGATTTTTTTTCTTCTACAACTACTCCACTTGCTTTTTCTTCCACTGGGAATTTTTCTTTTTCTTTTACATTTATTAAATTTAAGAATTGATCTACTGAAGATGCATTTATTAAATCATTTCTAAAACTTTCATCCATTAGTATTGTTGATAGTCTTGATAATACTTCAAGATGAGTATCGTTAGCTCCGTCTGGTGCAGCTATCATAAAGAATAAATGAGATAAACTATCATCAAATGCTTCGTAATCTATTCCTTCTTTTGATATACCAGTAGCTATACAAACTTTACTTACTGCTTTGTTTTTTGCATGAGGGATTGCTACCCCTTCTCCTATGGCAGTAGTACTTAACTCTTCACGAGCAAGTATTGCTTCTTTATATTCTTTTTTATTATTTAAATTTCCACTATTATTAACCAAATCAACTAGTTCATCTACTACACTTGATTTGTTTTTTGAAACTAAGTTTAGTTTCACTGAATTTTTATTAATAAGATCTATTATCCTCATTTTTTATCTCCTCTCAACATTTATGTCTTTTATTAATTTATCAATAAGTTCTTTCTTTGCTAAATCTGATGAAAATGCAGTAGCACTTCCACTTGCAGCTCCTAGTTTTAAAGCCTCTTCATAAGAATTACTACTTATATATCCAGATATAAACCCAGCTACCATAGAATCTCCAGCACCAACAGAATTTACAACACTTCCTTTTGGTACATTACTTATGAATACTTCTTTATTTTCTGTTATAAGAAGGGCACCATCTTTTCCTCTTGAAACTAGCACATTCATAGCGCCCATTTCTTGAAGCTTTTTACCATAAGTTACTATATCATCTATGCTTTCTAGTTTTACATTAAATATTTCTTCCAACTCATGATTATTTGGTTTTATTAAAAATGGATTATATTTTAATACATTTAAAAGTAAATTTTTAGTTGCATCAACTACAACTTTCACATTATTTATTTTTACATGTTCCATTATTTTTTCGTATAAGTCTTCTTTTAAAGTTGATGGAATACTTCCAGCAAGAACTAAAATATCTCCTTCTTTTAATTCACTTAATTTATCAAATAATTTTTTAAGTTTTTCATCACTTATATGTGGTCCCCCACCATTTATTTCAGTTTCTTCATCACTCTTTATTTTTACATTGATTCTAGTAAATCCATTATCTAATTTTATAAAATCTGATTTAACACTTAAATCAGATAAAGAGTTTATTATAAAGTCTCCTGTAAAATTACTCACAAATCCAGTAGCCACATTCTCATGTCCTAAAGTTTTCAATATCCTTGAAACATTTATTCCTTTTCCTCCTGGATATACATGTTCACTATTTACTCGGTTTACATGTCCTGTATTTAAATGTTCAAGATTAATAACATAATCTATAGATGGATTTAAGGTTACAGTGTATATCACTTTATTTCCTCCTTTATTTTTCGTATATATTATTTTGTCCTTTAAATTACTTTTGTATCCTATGACTAGGATACATGAAAAGGCTTTCTTCAAAAAGGCAAAAAATTTCTCTTAATTAAAAGAGAAATTTGACTTTGTCTGTTTTAGCCACTTCAAATAGGTCAGTTGCTTAAAACAGTTTTATAAACTTTTCATAAGATTTGTTTTCACAAATATTCACTACTTTTGATGTTGTATCTAATTTATTATAGATATTTGAAAATACTTGTTCATAGTCAAGTATTTTTTCGTTATTTAATGCTAGCATTATTACAAGTCTAACTTTTCCATACTCCCAATCTATAGGTTCTTTTAAAATACCCACAACTATTTTGTTCTCTTTTATATTACCTTTAGATCCATGAGGCATTGAAACCATATTCCCTATTTCTGTTGTGGCAATTTTCTCCCTTTCAAAATAGGATTTTTTCATTTCTTCATCAATTATGTCTTTTTTTAATAATGCATCACTCATAAAATCTAAAACTTCTTCTTTACTTTTACAATTCAAATCTGTAAAATATAAGTTTCTGTCAAAGAAGTCTTTCACATTTACATCTTCATAAACATATCCTGTATCCATGAATTTTTCTATTATTTTAATTTCTTTTTCAGTTAAAAATGGAGATACATTAATAACAGGTATTTTGTTGTACTCCAAAGGCATTGTTGATATTAAAAAATCTACCACAGCAGGATCTATATACTCAATTAAATAAGAAGGAATAATTTTTACTATTTCTATTCTGCCTTTAAATAATTGCTGTAGTTTGGTATTTATTAACATAGAAGTACCAGCCCCAGATGCACAAACAATAATAACCTTAAATACTTTTCTTTTTTTATTACTTGAATATCGCTCTACTGCTCCTCCAACATGAACAGCAATATTGGATACTTCATCCTCTCCAATTTTCAAATCCAGCTCATTTTCTATGGTTTTTTTAGCTATTTTGGCAAGCTCATAAGCATAAGGATATTTAATTTTCACATCATTATTTACCACATTATAGTTACAAATTCCCAGCTTATCTTTTTTAATCAAATTATTTATATGATTATATAAACACTCCATAAAAAACTCATCTTTACTAATATCTATAGCCGTAGCTAATTTTAAATTTTTGCAAAATGAAGCAATTGCTTTAGTTATTTTTTCTTTATTCACATTATCATTCATTATTGCTTCACGTTTAATTTTATATTCTTTTATATAATTTTTAATAAACTTATCATAATCCTTGTAATTATTTCGGCTTAGTCTAATAAAAATTGTACTACATAAATTTTTAAATTCTATATCACTTAAAATTAAATCTTCATTGTTTAAGTATTTTAATATTTCGTTTCTCAAGTTAAATACTTTATTGTTTACATCTTCAGTTAAAAAATCTTGCAATGTTAATTCATTATCTTTTCTAGAACATAAGTCAATTATACACCTTATAACTTCTGATTCATTGGCTTCGACACCTAATCCATGTTTATGTCTAGATACAATATTTATATTATATTTGCTTAAAACTTCTTTTGCTTCTTTTAGATCATTTTTTACAGAAGAAACACTAATAAACATAGCATCTGCTAGCTCTTCCAACTTAATACTTTTTTCTTCTTGTAAATTTAAGTTGAGCATTGTTTTAATTATAAATTCAATTCTATCTATGTTCCCTAAAGTATTGTTGTTATATTCACATACATCAATTTTTCCTTCTATTTTATAACCTACTCCCCTAATAGAAATTATTTTCGTATCCTTTAGTTGTTTATTAATATCTTTAATTTCACTTTGAATTGTTTTTGTTGAACATCCAATCTCTTCACTTAAAGCTAAACTACTTACAGGATGATTTAACTTTTTCAATATTTCTATTATAGCTAAGGCCCTTGTACTCAAATTACTCATACTCACACCTCTTTTGCTCATATTACATAGATTTTTTAATTTCCCAAATACTATTTACCCATTTTTTCTTTTACTAATTTACTTTTTCAATTTTGCTAAAGCTTCAGCAAATGGATTATTGAAACTTTCTTCATTTTTATTTTGATTTTTTAAATATTTTTGTATATCTTTCTTCGATCCTTTTTGTTTTTCTTCTTGTTTTCTTTTGTTGAAGGCAGATAGTTTTTCTCTGTATCCACATACACATGCAAATGTTTTATTTTCACCCTCTCCTCTAAGCTCTAATTTTTTATGACAATTAGGACATCTAGAGTTTGTTATTTGTGCTACTGTTTTTCTTGTGTTACACTCTCTATCTTCACAAACAAGCATCTTTCCTTTTTTTCCATTAACTTCAAGCATAAATTTACCACAATTAGGACATTTGTTTTTAGTTAAATTGTCATGCTTAAACTTGCTATCACTTTTATTTATATCTTTTACTATTTCTTTAGTATAAGATTTTATATCTTCTATAAAAGCATCTTTATTTGCTTTTCCATTTGATATATCTGTAAGTTTTTTCTCCCACTCTGCTGTAAGGGATGGAGTTTTTAATTTTTCTGGTGCTAAATCTAAAAGCTGTCTTCCTTTAGAAGTTATATGAATGTCTTTATTATTTTTCTTTTCTACTGAGAAAGAATTAAATAATTTTTCGATTATGTCTGCTCTAGTAGCAACTGTTCCCAAATTATTTTTCTCCATTTCTGTAAGTAAGGTTCCTTCATTTAAGTATGAAGGTGGATTAGTTTTTCCAGTTTTAATTTTTAATTCTTCAATTTGAAGTACGTCATTTACTAGTATTTCTGGTATTTTATCTAATTTTTCCTCTTCATCATCACCATAAGCTTCTGTAAATCCAAGATTAACTACTTTATTTCCTTTTACTCTAAAACTTTCACCTTGGCACTCTCCTGTAATAGTTGTTTCCATATATTCAAATGGAGGACAAAGTACACTTAAAAATCTTTTTACTACTAAGTCATAAATTTTTCTTTCTTTATCACTTAAATCACCAAGAAATACTCTTTCTTCTGTTGGTATGATTGCATGGTGATCACTAACCTTTGAATTATCTACAAATGATTTGTTTCCTTTTATATTGGTTTTTAATAATTTATTACAAACTTTTGAATAATCACTTACATTAACTGCCTTTACTCTGTCTTTTAATGTTTCAACTATATCTGTAGTTAAATATCTAGAATCAGTTCTTGGATATGTAAGAACTTTGTGATGTTCATAAAGTTTTTGCATAATTGATAGTGTTTCTTTTGCACTAAAACCAAATCTCTTATTTGCATCCCTTTGTAATTCAGTTAAGTCATATAGTGGCTTAGAGTATCTTTTCTTATCCACTTTTTTAATGTCTATAATTTTAATTTCTTTATTATTTAATTTTTTTGCTATATTTTCTATTTTTTCTTCATTAAAAGAAGTTGTATTGTTATTTTTATCTACCCAATTCATTTTAAAATTAGTACTTCCTTTTTTAGTATAAATTTCTATTGAGTAGTATTCTTTTGGTACAAATTTTCTTATTTCTTCTTCTCTTTTTAAAATCATTCCTAAAGTTGGAGTTTGAACTCTACCACAAGAAAGTTGAGCATTATATTTTGTAGTAAGAGCACGAGTCCCATTTATTCCCACAAACCAATCAGCTTCTGCTCTTGCTATAGCTGAATAATATAAATTATTATAAGCCCTTCCGTCTTTTAATTTTTCAAAACCTTCTTTTATTGCTTTGTCCGTACTTGATGAAATCCAAAGACGTTTAATTGGTTTTTTTACATGAGCTTTTTCTATTATCCATCTGGCAACAAGTTCACCTTCTCTTCCTGCATCTGTTGCTATAACTATTTCGCAAACATCCTCTCTGTTTAACTGTGATTTTACTGTGTTAAATTGTTTAGATGTCTTTTTAATAACTACAGTTTTTAGTTTTGGAGGAATTATTGGCAGGTCTTCCATTTTCCAAGACTTGTACTTTTCTCCATAACTTTCAGGGTCTGCAAGTGTTACCAGATGTCCTAATGCCCAAGTTACTATATATTCATTTCCTTCTATATATCCATTTTTATCTTTATTACAATTTAATACTCTAGCAATATCCCTTCCAACTGAAGGCTTTTCTGCTAATACTAATATTTTTTTCATTTCAATCCTTCCTTATTTTAAATCTATTTTAAAATAATTTTCTTAATATTTGATGATAATAATTTTACCATATAATTAACTTACTTCATAGCTATGTGATAAACTATCATTATTACTATTTCTGCTCATACAATATATTTAGGGGTGTAACAAAAATGTTACACCCCTAAATATTTAATAACTAAGTTCTTATTACTATCTTGCCAATTCTTTATCTTTTTTCATCCACTGAGCCAGTTCTTTTTCTGTTGCCAAAACCGTATGTGTACCTTCAATTAAATATTCTCTACCTTTTGAATAATCTACTCCCTCTTCTTTTGCATCGTAGCTAAATGTAGTACGATTTTTTTCCACTAATGGATTTGGTGAAGGAATAGCACTTAATAAGGACCTAGTATAGGGATGAATAGGATTTGAAAATATTTCCTCTGTGGTCCCTGTTTCCACAAGATAACCTAAATGAAGAACTCCTATACGATCAGATATATACTTAACCATACTAAGGTCATGAGCTATAAATAAATAAGCTGTATTTGTTTCTTTTTGAATCTTTTTCATAAGATTTACAACCTGAGCTTGTATAGAAACATCCAGAGCAGATATAGCCTCATCTGCTATAATTAAATCCGGATCCATAATTAAAGCTCGTGCAATTCCAATACGTTGTCTTTGTCCTCCAGAAAATTGGTGGGGATATCTAGACGCATGATCTCTGCTTAATCCTACTTTTTCTAATATACTATACACTTTTTCGTCACGCTCTTCTTTAGAAGAATACATTTTATGAATATCTAGTCCTTCTCCAATAATATCTAATACTTTTTTTCTTGGATTCAAACATGCCATAGGATCTTGGAATATCATTTGCATCTTAGTTCTAAGTACCTTAAGCTCATCATTACTCATTTTTCCTGATATATTTTCTCCATTGAATATTATATTGCCTGATGTTGGTTTATATAATCTTATTATACTACGTCCTGTTGTAGATTTTCCCGAACCAGATTCTCCAACAAGTCCATAAGTCTCTCCTGGATATATCTTAAAAGAAATTCCATCTACTGCTTTTACTGTAAATTTACGATTAACTTTAAAATACTGTTTTAGATTTTCTACTACTAATAAAGGTTCCACATTACTCATTTAGCCCAGCCTCCCTTCTCATTTTAAGTAGGCGTTTCTGTAAAGATTTTGGCATTTCAGTTTTTGGCACATCTTCATGACACAGCCAACTTGCCACACGATGTGTTCCTCCCACATTAAACATAGGAGATTCTTTACGATAATCAATATTTAAAGCATAAAGATTTCTAGGAGCAAAAGCTTCACCTTCTATCTTTTGTGTAAGATTGGGAGGAGTTCCTGGGATAGTATATAATTCATTATCATCTGTGTCTAAATCAGGCATAGCACTTAATAAGCCCCAAGTATAAGGATGTTTTGGATTATAAAATACCTCCTCTATTTGTCCCTTCTCAACAATCTTTCCAGCATACATAACAGCTACATAGTCAGCTACCTTTGCTACAACTCCTAAATCATGTGTAATGTATATTACTGATAAGTTTCTTTCTGCTTGAATTTTCTTTATTAATTCAAGAATCTTAGCCTGTATTGTAACATCTAAGGCTGTTGTAGGCTCATCACAAATCAATAACTCAGGCTCACAGCTTAATGCAATAGCAATAACGACTCTTTGACGCATACCACCACTTAATTGATGAGGATAATTTTTCATACGTTTCTTAACCTCTGTAATTCCAACTTCCTCTAGTAATCTTACTGCTTTATTAAAAGCTTCTTCTTTTGATAAATGATGATGATATATCATAGCTTCCATCACCTGTTTTCCTATTGTCATAGTAGGATTCAAACTTGTCATAGGATCTTGAAACACCATAGCAATACGACGGCCACAAATATTTTTCCCCATCTCTTTTTTACTTAATTTAACTATATCTTCAACAACTAAGTTACCGTCATTTTCTTTATCATATGTAAACTCAATTAAGCCACTTTTAATTACACCATTTGAGCTTATATTACCCATAATTGCTTTTGTTGTTACAGATTTACCAGAACCAGATTCTCCAACAATAGCTAAAGTTTCACCTTTAAATAAATCTAATCTTATACCACGAATGGCATCTATCATCCCTCTTCCTGTTTTAAAAGAAATAGAAAGATCTCTAATTTTTAATACTCTTTGTTTTTTCATAATAACACCTACATTTCTTTCATCTTTGGATCAAAAGCATCTCTTAGTCCATCAGCCAAAAGGTTAAAACTTAACATCAATATAGCAAGGATAACAACTGGAATAACAACCATATAAGGAGATACTAAAATAGATTTATAACCTTCATTAATAAGCGTTCCTAGTGAAGCAGTAGGTGCTGGTATACCTAGCCCAATAAAAGCTAGAAAAGCTTCATAAAATATAGCATTTGGTATGGAAAACATAGACATAATAATTATTTGTCCAAATATATTAGGAAGAACCTCCTTAAATATTATAAAGAAGTCACCAGCTCCAAGTGTTCTAGATGCTAAAATAAATTCTTGTTCTTTGACTTTTAAGACTTGAGCTCTCGTAATACGAGCCATCCCAATCCACCCCGTTAGCATTAAGGCTAAAATAATTGTATATAAAGAAGGTTTAAACACTAACATTAATAATACTAAAATAACTAAAGTGGGAATACTATTTATAATTTCTTGAAGACGCTGCATAACATTATCTACAACCCCTCCAAAATAACCACTAATAAGTCCATATAACATTCCAATAAAAATATCAATAAATACAGCTGCAACAGCTACGTATAGCGAAATACGAGCACCCGACCATACGCGAGTCCATAAATCACGTCCTAGTGTATCTGTTCCAAAATAGTGATATGTATCTTTAAACTCATCATTATCATATTTATTTATAGAGTTGGCTTCTCCATCAAGTATGCCAATGTTCTCCAAAACAGGAACTCTCGGAGCCATTGATTGTTCCTTGGTAGATACTTTATCAAATTCATAGTTGCTCATTATAGGACATATAATTGCAAGGACAACAATAATTAAAATACATATACTACCAATCATAGCTCCTTTATTATCAATAAAACGATTTATTACATCTTTCCAAAAAGGAGCATCTGGCATAACTTCATCTTTATTAATATCATGCTTATCTCCAACAAACTGAAAATCATCATTTTGAAATTCATAAGTTTCATTAATCATTGCTGCTCTCCTTTCCTAATCTAATTCTAGGATCTATTATTCCATATAAAATATCAACGATTAACATCATTACAATATACATAACACTATATATAAACGCTACTGCTATTGTAACATTATAGTCATTTACAGTTATTGATTGCACTAATAAACTTCCAAGACCTGGAATACCACATATTTGTTCAATTACCATACTCCCCGTCATCAAAGCAACTATAATCGGTGCTAAAACTGTAATTACAGGAATAAGTGTATTTCTTAATGCATGTTTTCTTATTAATGTTTTTTTATCTAATCCTTTTGACTCTGCCAAAAGCATATAATCACTTCCAAGTACTTCAATCATCTCACTTCTTGTAAATCTTGCTACGTTGGCAATTACAGAAAAAGAAAGTGCAATTACTGGTATAATTGAAGATTTTATTGGGTCTGAGGAATTATACAATATTGGTAGTACAGGCATCTTTACTCCAAAGGCAATAAGTAAAACTAAACATAATACAAAAGATGGAATACTAACACCAAGAACTGCAATTACTGTAGATATAGAATCCCAAATTGTATTACGACGAAGAGCTGCAAAAATCCCCAACAAAATTCCTACAATAGTACCTAATATTACAGCAGCAAATCCTATACCAAAACTAATAGGTATACGTGGCCTAACAAGACTTGATACTGGAAGATTTCTTGAAATACCATAAGAAATCCCAAAGTCCCCACTTAACATCTGTTTAAAATAACTTACGAACTGTTGCCATATAGGTCTATCGAATCCATATTTAGCATATATTAAAGCTTTTTGTGCTTCTGTTAATTTTTCATCATTGAAAGGTGTACCTGGCATAAGTTTAAGCATTACAAATAACACAAATACTATAATCATAAGTGTAACCGCTGACATTGCTAATCGCTTAGCAATATATTTAAACGTTGATTTGTCCATAAATTCCCCTACTTTCTATTTACTAATAAACAAACACATTATGGTTAAAAACCACAATGTGTTTAGATATAATACTTGATTTCTATTATTTAATTACTTCAATATTTTTATAAATATATGGAACACCAACAGCATGACTTTCAATTCCTTTTATATTTTTGCTTATTAAACTAGCTCCACCAACTTGGAAAATAGGAGCAACAGCATAATCTTTCATACAAATTGCTTCAGCATCTTTTAATAATTGCCATCTAGCCTCTGCATCTTGTTCATTACTAGCTTCTTTTATTTTCTTATCATATTCTTTACTTGTGTAATCTCCATAGTTGTAAGAGTTACCAGTAGTCATTAAATAAAGATATGTAGTAGGGTCAGCATAGTCAGGTCCCCAACGAGTTAATGAAATATCAAAATCACGTTTTTTCTGCATTTCAATACGATTGTTCTTTTCTTGAGCTACCATTTCAATAGTTAACCCATCAAGCGTTGATTGTAAACTTGATTGTAGATATTCAGCTGCAGATTTTGCAGGGTCTGCATTGTCAAATAGCATAGAAATATTAATTGAATCTACTCCTAATTCTTTTAATCCAGCTTCCCAACATTTTTTAGCTTCATCTATATTTGTACCCATATAAGAATCAGCTGTTTCTCTATAATCTTTTCCATCTGGGCCTGTTGCTAGTGCAGTAGGAACAAAACCTTTTGCAACAATAGATCCATCTTTTAATACATTATTTACTAAATCTTCTTTATCAATTGCCAATGAGATAGCTTTTCTAATATTATCATTTGCTAAATATTTATTTGCATAGTTGTATTGGAAGTACCATAAATATCCTTCTAATACTTCTGAATATTCATCTGTATCTTTGTATTTATCTACCAAATCTTTATTTAATTTTGTGAAATTAACATCTCCACTTTCAAATGCTAAAGCAGAACTTGATAAATCTTTTACAACATTAAATACTAACTTATCAACTTTAACCACATCTGCATCATAGTAAGATTCGTTTTTTTCTAAAACATATTTGCTTCCAGTCTCCCAGCTAGTCATCTTGTAAGCACCACAAGCAAGCATATTTTCAGGTGTTAAAGCAAATTGATCACCTTTTTCTTGTGCAAAGGCTTCATTAATTGGATAAAATACTGGAAAAGACATTAAACTTTCAAAATATGCACAAGGCTTAGAAAGTGTTATTTCTAAAGTAGTATCATTTATAGCCTTTACTCCCAATTCACTTGCTTTCTTTTCTCCTGCAATAATGTCATCTGCATTAGCAATACATGCTCCGCCTTCACCATATAAATAATTGTATTCTGCATCAGCTCTTGAAGCTGTTCTTTGCCAAGCATACACAAAATCATTTGCAGTTACTGGTGTTCCATTATCCCACTTAGCATCTCTTAATTCGTAAGTATATGTTAATCCATCTTCACTTACCTTTGCTTTATCTTTAGCTAATGCAGGAATAATGTTTCCATTTGCATCTACTGTCAATAATCCATCAACTGTAGCATGAATTGCCTCTAATGATGAACCATCTGTAGCATAACTTGAATCCATAGATATAACATCTAATTCTTTTGCCAAAGTAACTGTAGTTCCATCAGATGCTGAATCATTTGATCCACTACAAGCTACTAAAGAAAATGCCATTAATAACGAGCAAAAACATACTAATAATTTCTTAAATTTCCCCCTCATCGTGTGTTCCCTCCTAAAATTTCAATTTTAATATAGATTATAGGTTTGTATTCATAAAAGGTCAACAATTTTTTTAAATTTTCTAAATCTTCTAATTTTAGACATATTTTAGACATCTTCTTCATATATTTTATAAATTCAATTATCACATTGTTTTTAACACATTTTCAATAAATTTTTTTCAATTATAAAGCGTCAAGAAAACGTTGTTAAACAAATATATAAGGATTCCTCTTTAAATTCAAAACCCAAAATCAAGTTCGTCCATAAATTGTTTTATAAATCAAAAAAATGACTGTGATTTCATAATCACAGCCATTAAACATATTTTCATACTATATACAAATCTATTTTGTGTTATATTTTATACAGAAACTACTCTACTTCAAGATAAGTTGTATTTTCTGGAACTCCTGTTACAGAAGCATCATATCCTTCATCTAATAAATCTATTTTTATCATATCTTCTTCACATATTTCAAAATCAAAAATATCTAAGTTTTCTTTTATTCTACTTTTATTTGATGATTTTGGTATAGGAATAATTCCTCTTTGTGTATGCCATCTTAACACTACTTGAGCTATGGATTTATTATATTTTTGAGATAAACTTATCATAAATTCATTATCAAATATTTTCCCTCTCATTATTGGACTCCAAGCAATTAGCTGAATTTCATTTTTATTACAGTACTCTAATAACTCATTTTTCTGATTAGCTGGATGCATTTCAACTTGATTTACCATTGGTTTTATTTTTGCATTTTTTATTAATTCTTCCAAGTGATTTTGTTTAAAATTACAAACACCTATGGCTTTTATTTTCCCACTTTCATAAAGCTCTTCAAAAGCCTTCCATGTTTCATTATTTAACTTATTTGGCCAATGAATAAGGTATAAATCAATATAATCTACTTGTAAATTTTCTAAGGATTTATTAAAAGCCTTTATTGTTTTTTCATATCCATGGTCCTCATTCCAAAGTTTAGTAACAAGAAATATATCTTCTCTATTTACTTTACTAGCTTTTATTCCATTACCTACACCTACTTCATTTCCATAAAATGATGCTGTATCAATTTGTCTATATCCAACTTCTAAAGCATATTTCACTATTTTTTCAGTTTCCTCGTCACTTCCTGATTTATAAGTTCCAAAACCTATTGAAGGTATTTTTATACCATTATTTAGTACTTTAAATTGTTCTGTCATTTTACTTTTCCTCCTAATCAATTATGCATTCAAGTAAATCTTCTTTTGTAATTTTATAAAAATATGTATCTATATTAAGCTCTTCTAAAAGTTTGCATATGTCATCTCTAACATATTTGCAATCAATAAAAGCATTTTCAACATTAGAAATATCACCACTTAGGAAAAAATCACCTTCTATAACACAATTTTTGATTATCCCCTTTTTAATATCAAGTTTAAAATCTACTCTTCCACCATCAAATCTTTTCCATCTATTAATATTAAATACTGGATTTTTACCATAATTCCAGTCCCATGATTCAAATTTTTCTTCCTTGATTTTATTTACAGTTTCAACATCTTCATCAGTAAGAGTGTAGACTTTGCTATCTTTTAACAAACTTTTTAACATAATATCTCTAAAGTTTTCACTAGTAATATTTTTATCCATTACTTCACTAATATTTATTACTCTTTCTCTAACAGATTTTATACCCTTTGCTATAATTTTATCTTCTGCCACAGTTATACTTTCAACCATTGCTTTAATATCTGTATTAAATAAGATAGATCCATGGTGCAACATAGTCTCATCTTTTCTATATTGTGCATTTCCAGAAAACTTTTTATTTCCTATTAACAAATCATTTCTGCTATTAAAATGTGCATCAATATTTTCTTGTCTAAGAGCGTTTACAATTGGCTCTGTAAACTTACCAAAAGAAATACCATTTTCTTTATGATTTTTTTCTATAAACGTAAATTGCCAAGCCCCCATATCAGTGTAAATAGTACCTCCACCAGAATTACGTCTTACTACGTTTATATTGTTTTCTTTTACATATTTTTCATTAATTTCACAGTATGTATTTTGATATCTTCCAATCATTACTGTAGGATTAGTTCTCCAAAATAAAAATATTTCATCATCGCCAAAACCCTTCTCAGTCATTAAATATTCTTCCAATGCAAAGTTAAAATATGGACTAGTTGAGTTACTATTTATATAAACCATATATTATCCCCTCTCTACTACTTTAGTTTCCAATGCCTCTGCAGCCTTATAAGAACTTCTAACTAATGGACTACTTGCTATAAATCTAAATCCTTTTTCCACTCCAATTTTTCTATATTCTTCGAATTTCTCAAGTGAAACATATTCTTCCACATCTACATGTTTTCTACTTGGTTGTAAATATTGACCTATGGTAAAAATATCACATCCTACTTGTAAAACATCATCCATAAGCTTATATATCTCTTCATCTTTTTCTCCAAGGCCTACCATAATCCCAGTTTTAGTAAGAATTTCTGGTGCCTTTTCCTTTACATATTTTAATACATATAAAGATCTTTCATAAAGAGCTTCTGGTCTAACTTTTTCATATAATCGCTCTATGGTTTCCATATTATGATTAATAACATCAGGCTTTGCATTTATTATTATATCTAAATTTTTATCTTCCCCTTTTAAATCCGGAATAAGGACTTCTATAGTCACACCCGGATTTAATTTTTTAACCTCTTCAATGGTTTTTGCAAAATGATTTGCTCCACCATCTTCTAAATCATCTCTAGTAACACTTGTTATAACCACATGCTTTAAGTTTAATTTTTTAGCTGACTCGGCAACATGCAAAGGCTCCAATGGATCTAAATGTGTAGGTTCACCATTGGTTACATTACAAAATTTACAATTCCTAGAACATTGATTCCCCATTATCATAAATGTTACTGTTCTTTTTTTATAACATTCACCCCTATTAGGACAATTTGCTTCTTTACACACTGTATGCAACGAATCGTCTTCCATCATTTTTCCTATACTACCTACTTCACTATCATACGTAACTTTAAACCAATCAGGCTTTCTAACCCTTTTTCTTTTATTATCCATCATAATTTCCCCTTTTACCATATTTTGTCTTATACTTTTTATTGTATAAATATAGATAAGAGCTGTAAATAAATTATTTACAGCTCTTATCTATATTTATAAATTTTATTCACTTTCTACAAGTCTCCAAATTCCCATCTTTGGACTTACAAATAAATCTTTTCTATATTTAAGTACTTTATCAACTTCATAACTAGAATTAACTAAATTTGAGTGTATAAGAACCTTTGCTATCTTTCCTATTCTCATTTCTTCTTTTTCTTTTAGCATTTCTACTATTTTTTCACTTATTATATCTATTTCTTCTTTAGTATATTTCATATTATTCTCCTTTATATCTTTACTTATATCTTATTATATAATATGAAACACAATATTTATACTAAATATAAAAGGATAAGATTAATATTTTATATCCAATTTATCTCTGCTTCTTTTCTTGGAGCTGTTCTTTTATATTTAACATTAGGATATCCTACAACCATGCATGCAGCAATCTTTTTATTATCTTTTATCTCTAGTAAATCTAATATTTCTTTATTATTTTCAGATGCTACTTTTAAAAATCCACTATAAAAAGTTCCAAGACCTAAAGCATCTACCATAAGATTCATATTTGAAGAAGCTATTGCTCCATTAAACTCATTATTAGCAGTCACAATTATTACTACTGGTGCATTAAAAAATAATTTATCATTTTTAATTGGATCTTCTTTGTATGCTTTATAAAAATTAGTCCATAAAGTAGCATATCTTTTTAAATATTCTGTTTCAGGAGTTAAATTATTAAGAATATATTCACCTTTTTTATTTAAACTTTCAAATGCTAATTCTTTTAATGCTTCTATTTTATTAGTAACAACAGTGTAAGAAACATCTTGACTATTAGTTGCTGTTTGTGTGAATCTACCTGCTTCTATTATTTTTTCTATTTTTTCTTTTTCAATTTCTTTATTTTTAAAGTTTCTCACACTTCTTCTAAATTTTATAAAATTTAATAGATTTTCAGATTCTACTTCAAAACTTTCCTTTTCATATTCAACAACATCATCCATATTATAATCATCCGTTGAAATTGCCATAGTTGGACAGACTGCTACACAATGACCACATTTCATACAAGCTTGATTTTTTATATTAGCTTTATTATTCTCTATAAAAATATCATTTACTGGACAGTCTTTTATACATTGAGTACATCCTATACATTTTTCTTTATCTACATTAAACATTTTCTAACCTCCAACATTTTTACTCTTTTTAATAAATTAATAATTTTATCATAAAACATATAAAAATAATTTATAATTAATTACTAATTTACCTAGATTTTTAATCAGCATATTGTTATTATATCACTATAATATTAAAAAGGTCTAATGGCTATTATTTATATAACTATAACTTTTAGTTATATATTAAAATTAATTTTTTATTTTTAAGGAGAACAATTATGAACCTACAACATTTAGAATATTTTATAACCATTGCAAAAACCAAAAACTTTACGACTGCTTCTAATTTATTGTCAGTAACACAACCTACACTTAGTAAGGCTATTTCTAAACTAGAAGAAGAATTAGATGTGCCGCTTTTCGAAAAAAATGGTAGAAATATAGAAATTACTAGATTTGGAGAAGTATTTTTAAATTATGCTAAACTAGCATTAAGCGATATAGAAAAAGGCATTGAAGAGTTAAAATATATGAAAAATGACAAGGAGAAAAATATCTCTCTTTCCTATACTGAATGTGTTGGAAGTAGCTTTATTCCTTTTATAATTAGTAGCTTTCTTGAAATACAATCAGATATTAAGTTTAAATTTAACAATACTTCTGTAAAAAAAATATTAAATAATCTTAGCACTAGAAAAACTGATTTGGGATTTTTTGATGATATTAGTTATATAAATAATTATCCTGAGCTTGAAGCTATATTAGTTAGTAAGCAAAAATATGTTTTAGTAACACCAAAATCACATCATCTTTCAAATAAAACTGAAGTTTCTCTATCAGAACTAAAAGATGAATTATTCGTAGTTTACGATAAAGGTTGTAGTAATAAAGGAATTTCTTATACTAAATTTATTGATTATACTCCAAAAGTATCTGTACAACCAAGTGAAGCAGGCATGTTAGTTGGATTAGTAGCTGCTGGTGCAGGAATCACTATAGTTCCAAATACACCCATGATAAATACAAATGAAATTTCAATATTAAATATAGAAGAAGATATTGGTTATAAATGTATTTATATGGGATGGAATAAAAATAATATAAGTTCAAAAGTTATAAATGAATTTAAAAATCATATTTTAAAAATATATAATATTTAAGCATATCTTTTTTGTACTATTTCCAAATTGTTGGACTAAACCTTCTAGTACAAATACATTATCTTTAAATTTGAACTTTTCACACATAATAAAAGATATCATTATAACAATATAATGATATCTTTTATATATAAGTATTATAAAACTCTTTGTCAACTAAAGTTTATAGCCCCTCTATTACCCTAAGGCTACATCTAAAATCATCATTATTACAAAACCTATCGAAAAACCAATAGTTCCTATATTAGAATGTTCTCCAGCAGATGCTTCTGGTATTAGTTCTTCTACAACTACATAAATCATGGCTCCAGCAGCAAAAGATAAAAGATATGGCATTAAAGGTTGAATAGTTGTTGAAAATAAAATAGTTAATACTGCACCAATAGGCTCTACTACACCAGATAAAAATCCATAAAAGAATGATTTTGATTTACTCACACCTTCACTTCTTAATGGCATGGAAATTATAGCTCCTTCTGGAAAATTTTGAATTGCTATTCCTATTGAAAGTACAAATGCTCCAGCCATAGTTATTGTGCTTTCTTGACTTATTACTCCTGCAAATATGGCCCCCACTGCCATTCCCTCTGGTATATTATGAAGAGCAACTGCTAATACGAGCATAGTTGTTTTTTTTATTTTTTCACTTTTTAATCCTTCTGGTTTATCATTATTATAATGCAAGTGAGGAATAATCATATCTAATATAAGCATAAATCCAATACCTACAAGAATTCCTATTGCAGCTGGTGCAAAAGCTAATTTCCCCATATTACTATTCATATTAATGGCGGGTATTATTAATGACCATACAGAAGCAGCAATCATTACACCTGAAGCAAAGCCAAGTAAACCTTTATTTACTAATGCATTAATTTCTTTTTTCATTATAAAAACGCAAGCAGCACCTAATGTAGTCCCCATAAGGGGTATTAAAACTCCAATCATTGTATTCATTATTCTATCTCACCCCATTATTTTATTATATTTGTGTATATTTTTTCATTTTTATAACCTCTATGTCATTTTATCTACAATTATAATTGATAATAATTATCAATTATAATTGTAGATTTATAAGCATTATTTGTCAATACATTACATCGATTTTTACTATTTCAAAATTTCATATTTAATATTTGTATAGCTTAATACTTTGCCAAGAGAAAAGCTATAAAATTTCTATCTCTTTTAAAATTTCAACTTTTTTCAAATTAGTCATTTCAATATTGACAGGTGTTATAGATATATAACCATTATTCACACAGGCAATATCACTATCTTCATCTTGATCTAATTCTCTAATATCTCCGCCTATCCAAAAATATTTTTGCCCAAAAGGACTTATTCTTTCTTCCATTACATTGTCGTATTTTCTTTCTCCCAACTTAGTTATCTTACTTCCTTTTACTTTTGTATTTGGTATATTTACATTTAATATACAATCATTAAGTAAATTCAATTTATCTTTAATATTTTCTACAAGCATCACTACATGTTTAGCTGCTTCTTTATAAACATCACTTTTAACTTTAAATTCATTATATGACACTGCAATTGATGGTTTATTTAAAATAAGTCCTTCTATTGCCGCTGATACAGTTCCCGAGTATACAACATCTGTCCCTAAATTTGGACCATTGTTTATTCCACTTAAAACTAAATCAAAATTTATATCTTTAAATATAGCTTCTATACCTACCTTTACACAATCTGCTGGCGTTCCTGATATGGAATAAGCTTTTATATTATCTGCTATATATGCTTCTTGCACCATTATTGGACTATGTATTGTTATTGAATGTCCTGTTGCACTTTTTTGACTTTCTGGTGCAACTACATACACCGTGGCAATTTTAGATATTTCTTTTGCCAATTCTATAATTCCATCTGCAAATATTCCATCGTCGTTAGTTATTAATATATTCATGAAAATTCCTCCTTTATCATATTATTTATTTTGCCACAAGAATTATTACTTATCAATTTTTTGTAAAAAATAGGACGAGATACATCCTCATCCTTATATATTACTTTTCAAAAATAAAAATTCCTATACTTTTATTTTATTTAAAATATTTTTCTTTAATTTTATTTATTTCTTTCTCATTGAGAGTTGATGCTATTCCAATTTGTCCATCTAGCATATGCCATACATAGTTATGAACTTCTACTGCATTATTAAAGTTTCCATTTTTCCATTTCGTAAGCTCTTTTTCTAAATATTCCCTAGCCTCTTTATTCTTTATATTGTCTATTGAATTTAATACTATTTCAATATTTTTAGGAGTTATCTTTATTACTCCAAATTTTTTACCATCGGCTGGATTAATAATTTGATTAGACATTTGGTGTATAAAATTGACTACTCCATACTCATCATAAACTGTATTTTTATTATTATCTTTATTACTGTCGTTACTTTCTTTCGTTTTATTTACCTTATATCTCGTTATTTTTATAAAATTAATTTTATTATCTTCTATTACAGCCTTTGGAATTATTGTGTCTAACTCTAAGGCAGCACTTATTTCATCTATTTTTAAAACATCATTTACTTTTTCCAAAACTGTCATCACTGGTTTTATACCATAAGCTAATGCTGGATTATATACTCCTACACATAATAAAATAACTATGCTAGCTGCTATTTTAACATATCTTTTCTTATTTTTCCTCTTAGCCATATCTACTTCTGCTTTATCTATAGCATCTTTTATTATACTTTCCTTATCAAAGTTGTATTTCATATTTTCTATTTTTTCTTTATCTATATAAAAATCATTCATTTCTTTATCAATTTCTTCCATTGTCATATTATCCATATTTTCATATATTTCATTACCCATATTAGTATTTTTTTTCTTTTTAGTCATTAATGTAATCCTCCTTTAACAGATTTTTCATGTCTTTTATTGCCTTTCTAATATGTGTCTTTATGGTATTTACTGGACGCTCCAAAATTTGAGATATATCTTCAATTTTCAAATCTTCTATATATCTAAGAATGATTACATCTTTGTACTTATCTTCTAACTCATCCAATGCATTATATAAATCAATTTTAATTTCTATTTGGTCATGATTATGTACTTTTTTTACATAATCATTTTCATCATGTTCCAATTCTATCATTCCATTTTTTCTCATATAATCATTTGATACATTTATAAGAATTTTACTTAACCAAGTTTTAAAATACTTTGGCTCTTTTAAACTTTTTATATTTCTATAAGCTTTATAAATTGTTTCCTGTACTATTTCTTTTGCATCTTCCTCATGTTTACATCTTAAATATGCCTCTTTATATAATCTATCAAAATACATATTTATCAAATCTTCAAAGGCTTCTCTACTACCTTTAATAGCTCTTTTCACTAAAAGTATATCTTCCATGATTACTCCTTTCATTTTTCTTTTCAACTGTTAGACATAAATTTGTAATAAAAGGTTTTAATTTTTTAAATCCAAAAGAGATTTTATTATTTCAACAACTGAAACCCTTTTAACATTATTGAATCGTACATATCTATATGATAAATGAAATTTTCAACTTAAAATCATATTGCAAAAAAATAATATAATAAATATCATTTATATATAAAGCATCAATAATTATTTTTTGAGCCTTATTAAAAATATTAGGAGGTATTTATATGAGTGAAAATACTATAAGACTATATACAAGACAAAATGAGAAAACCTTATATGAATTAAATCACAAAGGAAGAATAATTAACAATCGAATTTATGTTAAACTTCATTTGGGAAATATTGCAGATTTCTTTTTAGAAAGTTACGATTGGTACACAAGTGAAGCTTGTAAATTACTTCAAAAACCTGATGATGTTGAGTTACCTATTTGGTGTTCTATTAGTGAGAAAAATTGTTTGAAAGCTATTGAGGGAACTGTTGTGTACATATTAGACGTTCCAAAGGATGAAGTATTGTATTTTAACGACCAAAAATGGGATTACGTTCTTAATCGTTTGTACTTACCTAAAGATGAAAAAGATCGTATTGCATATGAAGATCACATAAATTCCTTAGAAATTTCTCCTAATAAATTAGGTTTAATTGATAGCTACGAGTTTATGATCGGAAAATTTAAAGGAATGTTTCCAGAAGAAGAAAAACGAATTAAAGAAAGTTGGAAAAGAACTTTTCAAGTAGGAGATTTAGATAATTTAGACATCTTTTCAGTTTGTGGCAATCTATGGGAAATCAAAAAAGAATGGGTAAAGCACATTGTTTATCCAGGTGATGATCTATTTAAATATATATGATTATAATAAAATATTAATATTTTATTTATATATCTCCTTGTTAAAAAAACACCCCGTATAATCTATATTTTACCAGAAAAATTTGTAAAAATATAGACTTTTCATGAAAACATTTTCATACTATTATAATAGTATAATATAAATCATTTTAAAAGTAGATAAATACTTACAATAATAAAGGTAGCTATCTACACTAAGGAAATCAACAATTCAACAAAATTTACTATTTCTATCTGTATGAAATTAGTAAAATAAACATTTAATATTGGAGGTACATATTATGAAAATTAATATCATCACAAAAAAAATTGAATTAACAAATTCTATTAAAGAAAAAATAGAAAATACTTTCTATAGTTTGGAAAAGTATTTAAGCAGTGATACAGATGTACATGTGAAATTAGATGTTACTAAAAGAAGTCAAAAGGTTGAAGTGACTATATTTACTAAAAATGGGACTATAATTAGAGCAGAAGATTCTAAAGATGATTTATATAATGCTATTGACGAAGTTTACGACAAGTTATATAAACAGATAAGAAAATTAAAAACTCAACTTCTAAATAAAAATAGATCTAATGATAGTATTAGATTCAATAACATAAATGAATATGATGATGTAAATATTGAAAGTGAAAATACAATAAAAAAAGTTAAAAAATTTAACCTTCATAAACCTATAACTACTGAAGATGCTATTAT